>NZ_JBLXXZ010000005.1:0-129331 GCF_048513015.1 Rothia sp. P7181
TCTGCAACTTGAAAAACGTAGATGCCGGTCACATTTTCAGAAAAAGATTCCCCTAAAAAGAACAAAACTACTAGTCAAGAGTGATATTTAGAAGTAAGAAAATAAAATTGTGATACAAAACAGCAATCACCGTCACTCTAAAAAGATAAAATCGATTCTAGGAACCTACTCATACAACAGCACTAAAGCATCACAGAAAGCCCAGAAATATTATGAACACCTTCATTGCCATCGACTTTGAAACTGCCAACGAACAACGTAAATCAGCATGCTCCATCGGTATGGTCAAATTTACGACCAACGGAGAAGTCATCGACACCTACTACACCCTCATCAACCCTCACCCCGAAGTACGATACTTCAACCCTATTAACAGCTGGGTTCACGGAATCACCGAAAAAGACATTGAAGACGCACCAGAATGGTCAGATATCGCAAAAGAAGTTGCTCAGTTCATTGGAGAGTATCCTATCGTTGCACACAACATGGCCTTCGACGGATATGTACTCTCTGACCTCAATCGTCTATACCAACAAAAACCAATCGAGAACCGACGATTCTGCACCCTACGCCTAGCCCGCAAAATTCTTGCATCCGAGATAGAACGTAAAAGCCTCGATAACGTCTACTACTATTATTTCCCCAACGAAGAATTCACACACCACCAAGCTATTTCAGATGCTATGGCCTGCGCCAAAATATTTGTTCGCATGCAGGAAGACTACCCATATGAACAAATCCAAGAGCTCTGCCCTCCAACACAAAATAATAGAAGCGGAAGTCTACAACGACCAGGCCTCTATGCAGAACAGCTCTCAGCTCAAGAACTCATCGAAAGATATGGACAAACCCCCTGTTTAGAAGGAGAACGCATTGCTATAACAGGAACACTCAAACACGGCCAACGTAGTGCAGTGCAAGAACTTATCACCGTTCTCGGAGCAACAGCAGAAAAAAGCCTCACGAAGAAAACAACATTACTCATCGTCGGAATACCCAGCCCCCAGCACGAAAAAGCAAACTCCAATGCATCACGAAAACTACTTAAAGCCACTGCCCTCAAAGAAGCAGGCTCACCAATACAAGTTCTCAGCGAAGAAGAATTCTTCAACAGGATTACACCATAGACCTTAAAAATTTATAAAAACCATAGTAGATTAAGGGACAAGCACAAAGAAGGGGTAGCCCACGATGAACCAAAACAAACACAACCCGTGGCAAAAGACATCTGTAGCTATCGCATTTCTACTTTTTGGTCTTGCCCTATACGTCGGAAACTTCAACGCAAAATACTACATCATCTACCAAAACTACTACCTCGGCATCTTTCTGATTATCCTTGGAATCATCACAGCACTACAAGCGGTACAAGCATTCCAAAGAAAAAGAACAAAGAAAACGACGAACACCATCATCAGTCGTATCAGCCGACTCTCCCCCAGTAAAATCATCTGGCCATTCGTCTGTTTCCTCATCGGCATAACGCTCTTCTCACAAGACGTCGATATGACCTTTGCTAAAATCCCACAGAATACCTTTACCGGAGCAGTTTTCATTGCGCTACCGTTTATTGCGATGATTCCAACTGTTTTCTTCTATATCCTCGATGTCGTTTACCAGAACACCAAGAAAAAATCATAGCCCCATACATCAGTGAGGCCCTCCCCTAGAAAACTAGAGGAGGGCCTCACTGCATATCAAGAACCTAACGAGTTACCTCAATAACCGCCATATTCTTCTTACCACGGCGAATCAGCGCGTACCGACCAAACAACAAATCATCAAGAGAAATCGCGGCGTCTTCGCCTTGAACCTTCACGTTATTAATCGAAGCGCCACCCTCTTTAAGGGTACGCCGCGCAGCAGATTTAGACTCAGATAAGCCACTCTCACATAAAACGTTAACCATATCTAGACCATCAACGTTCACACAGGCACGAGGAAGCTCAGCAGTAGCAGCAACAAGAGTATCCTCATCTAAATCAGAGAAAGAGCCCTTCCCAAAAAGAGCCTCAGACGCAGCAATAACTTTCTGAGTTGCTTCAACACCATGAACTAACGACGTCACATCAAATGCCAGAGTCTTCTGCGCCAAACGCTTATGAGGTTCCTGCTCAACAGCAACACCCAGTTGTTCAATCTCCTCACGAGTCTTAAACGTAAAGACTTTCAAACGATCCAAAACATCAGCGTCAGCAGTATTCAACCAGAACTGGTAGAACGCATATGGAGAGCACATCTGAGCGTCTAGCCAAATCGCGTTACCCTCAGACTTACCAAACTTTGTACCATCAGAATTCGTAATCAACGGAGTACCAATAGCATGCACGCTCTTGCCCTCCGTCTTACGAATCAGCTCCGTACCAGAAGTCAAATTGCCCCACTGATCAGAACCACCAGTTTGCAAAGTGCACCCATAACGACGGTTTAGCTCAAGGAAGTCATTGCCCTGAAGCACCTGATACGAGAACTCCGTATAAGAAATACCCTCATCAGAGTTCAAACGTTTGGCAACGATCTCTTTCTTCACCATCGTGCCGACACGGAAGTTCTTACCAATCTCACGCAAAAAATCAATAGCAGAAAGCTCAGAAGTCCACTCAAGATTATTGACCATCTGAGCAGCATTCTCGCCCTCAAAATCTAAGAAACGCTCAATTTGAGTGCGAAGCTTACTCACCCATTCAGAGACAACATCACGAGAGTTCAAAACACGCTCAGAAGTCTGGCGAGGATCACCAATGAGCCCCGTTGCGCCGCCGACCAAGCCCAATGGTTTATGTCCAGCAAGCTGCAGACGACGCATCAACAACAGTTGAACCAAATGGCCCAGGTGCAAAGATGCAGCAGTTGGATCATAACCCGTATAAAAAGTAAGAGTCTGTTCTGAAAGGGCCTTCTCTAACGCTTGCTCATCAGTGCTCACATGTACTAAACCACGCCATTTAAGCTCCTGCCAGATATTCTCAAAAGAATCATCATTACGTTGCTGTTCTAACACGCTCACAGACATACTTACTCCTTCTTACGGTTCTCTCAACAAACCCATTATCCAAAAACTCAAGATACCGTCTCTAGTGTATCGACACAACACTCCAAAACATGCTCAAACTATCACAAGCACACTCAACGGTACATGACATCTACTCTAAACCAGCAGGGAACTCTTCAGCACCGACCATATACAAACGCTGAGTTGGACGAGTCATCGCAACATACAAATCACCAATAGCGCCCTGCGAAGCCCGAATAATAGCTTGTGGCTCCACCACAATCACCACATCGAACTCCAAACCTTTAGACTCCCACGGTGTCAGAACCAGAATCTGACGTTCTACAACTGTCATAGACGTACCAAAACGCTCACGATGATGCTCTGCCACAGCCTGAACCACCTGAGCATAATGTTCGTCCGTAACAATCACGCCGATTAGACCGCCACCGTTATTAACCTCATCGGTCACACAATCCACTATTGTCTGGTACAAAGAATCAGAAGAAACACGATGCAAAATAGGAGCCCACTGCCCCTGACGAACTGCACGAGGAGCATCTACCTGACGCCCAGCAGCTTGAGCAACAGCAACAGCAGCTTGAGCAATCTGCGCAGGAGTACGATAGTTCACCGTTAACGTCTCCAACGTCATACGATCCCCCACAAAAGGTTCTAACGCCTGTTCCCATGAAGAAGCGCTCTCCGCAGAAGAAGCCTGAGCAATATCCCCAACAATTGTCATAGACTTCATGGGACAACGGCGGAACAATACTCGCCACTGCATTGGAGTCAGTTCCTGAGCCTCATCCACCACAATGTGTCCATACGCCCATGTACGATCAGCATACGCAGCCTGAGCAGCGCTCATACGTTCAGGAGCCACAGCATAAGAATCAGCCAATTGTTCAGCAGTAATAACACCCTCAACACCATAATCGGTAAGCTGAGCATGAACATTTTCAAGAGTCTTCTTCGCATTCTCAAGATTAGAAAGATACTCTAAACGTGCACGAGCAGCAGCCGAAGCACCAACAACTTTCTCAAAATCTCCCAGAAGCTCAGCAGCTTCATCTAAAAGAGGCACATCAGCTTCAGTTAAAGGAGCATCCCATCTCCGTGCCAATAGTTGACGTTCATCAGCAGTAAATTCAGATAATGCAGAATCACGATAATGAGGTTTAGCAAAAAGCGAGCGCACCAAAGTCTCAGCAGATAGAGGCATCCATGCAAGGTTCAAGGCTTTACGCACGTCCATAGAAGAACGAACGTCTTCTTCCAGGTAAGGACGTTCAAGGCTCTGCCCAGAAGAAGAATCAAGTTGTTCTTGAAGCTGTTGAGTCAGCTCACGTATCAAAATTTTGACGAAGGTTTCACGAGCCTCATTATGAGGTTTCCCCGTAGAACGGGCACGGTCACGTGCTGCACGAACCATACGAGGAGTGAGCTTTAGCTGATTTGAACCGACAGTTAAAAATTCCGTTTTATCAAGGGTTTTCTGACGGTCGCGTACGGCACGTTTGATAGCTTCAACCATACGTAAGTCGCCTTTGAGCTGATGAATTTTAGAGTCCTTTTCGGCAACAGCACGCACTCCAGGAAATAGCGTTGCCAAAGAGGACATCACTACGCCGGTCTCGCCGAGGGAAGGAAGCACACGGTCGATGTACCACATGAAAGAAGCGCTTGGACCAATAACGAGTACACCAGCGTTGTTGAGGCGTTCGCGGAAGGTGTACAGCAAATATGCGGCACGATGCAAGGCGACTGCTGTTTTACCGGTACCGGGGCCACCTTGAACGACTCGCACCCCCGATAAATCTGCACGAATGATGCGGTCTTGTTCTGATTGGATGGTCGCAACAATATCACCCATGCGTCCAGTGCGTTTGCGGTTCAAAGCTGCCAATAGTGCACCTTCACCGTGCAGAGTGCTCTCATCATCAAGGAGGGAGGAGTCAAGGATATCGTCCTCAATGGCGGTTACTTCACGGTGTTCAAGGGTGAGGTGTCGGCGGCGACGTACCCCGTTCCTGTCGAAAGCGGTAGCTTGATAGAAGGTGCCGGCTTCTGGGGCACGCCAGTCGGTGAGAAGTCTCTGGTAATCTTCAGAAACAATGCCGATACGGCCAATGTAGTGGGTTTTATCGTCGTCAAAGTCTAGACGGCCGAATACTAAACGGTGATCTACTGCGTTGAGCTGGGCAAGACGGTCTTCGTAGTGCATGGCGTAGGCGTCTCGTTCTGAACGGTTCTGATGGTTACCGGCTTCTTGGTTGCGGTGTACATCGGAGATTTTTTGTTCTGTTTCGGCACGCATATGGTCTAAACGTTGATACAGCTTTTTGACGTAGGCACGTTCGAGATTTAGTGCTTGCATATAGGTTTCGTCGTTCCTCTGTTGAGCCGTAGACGTTGAAGGTGCGTTGAGGTTCTCGGTCATGCGTATTCTTTCTTTCGTTCAGAGGTGGCAAAGCATCTTTAAATTGAGGATGCTCGACGATTTGTGGTGCCGTTGCGGTGTTTAAACCGTTTTGTTGAGCTACTACTCTAGTGGAAATAGAATGGAGGAATAAGTTGTGTGTCGCTGTTTTACACAACTTATTCCCCCGTTAGTGGTTTTGGTGAGTCATCTATTATTCAGTCACGGTGCTGAGTGCTTCGATGGTGTAATTTCCGATGGCTTCGCGTCCACCGAGCCCGTCAAGTTCAAGAAGGACGCCGATACCAGCAACTTTGAGTTGGGCTTGTTCCATTAAGAATGCGGCAGCGGCGAGAGTGCCGCCTGTTGCGAGGAGGTCGTCGACGATGAGTACGCGTGTTCCTGCGGGGATATCGTCTCGGTGGATTTCAATGGCTGCGGAACCGTATTCGAGTTCGTATTCTTTGGTGAAGGTATCTCGAGGTAGTTTTCCGGCTTTGCGTACGGTCATCACTCCGGTGCCTGCAGCGTAGGCGATGGCGGATGCCATGAGGAATCCGCGGGCTTCAACACCTGCCACGATGTCGAAGGTTCCTTTAAAACGATGAACGAGTTCGTCAATGGAACGTTTAAACACCTCTGGATGAGCAAAAAGTGTTGTGACGTCGTAGAAGAGGATACCTTCTTTAGGGTAGTCCGGTATTTGTGCGCATGCGGCGGGAATTAACTCGTCGATGGGCATATCGGCAGATACATTCTGATGCATGAGTGATGTAAACCTTACGTGCCGTACGGTAACGGCGTTTATAACAGTAGAAAGTCCGTAGGAGATTATACGCCAAAAATCTTAGTGATACTGTGTAGTTTTTAAAATACCTTTGCAAAGGATGACAGCATACATATTTTTAGGTAATCTTCCACGGCTCTACGAGATGTTTTCGCGTCGCAAAGGTTCGGTGCGAAGCGAGTACCTCGAGAAGTTTTTCACGTTGCTCTGCAACAGCCTCTGGTGATGTTCCACCTTGAGTTTTTCGGGAGTTGAGGGAACCTTCTAATGTGAGTATTTCACGTACACCAGCATGTAGGTGAGCGGAGATGTTCAGGTAGTCGTCTTCGCTAAGTTCCCATAACTCGCATTGGTTCTTTTCACAGCGTTGAACTACTTCTCCGGTTATTTCGTGTGCTTCTCGGAAGGGCACTCCTTCACGTACAAGCCATTCAGCGATGTCGGTAGCTAGGGCAAAACCTTGGGGTGCAAGCTCACTCATACGTTTAGTGTTAAAGCTCAACGTGGTAACCATGCCGGCAATAGCAGGTAAGAGAAGATGGAGCTGATCGATGGCGTCGAAGAGAGGTTCTTTATCTTCTTGTAAATCTCGGTTGTAGGCAAGTGGTAAAGCTTTGAGGGTGGCGAGGAGTCCGGTGAGATCGCCAATGATACGACCTGTTTTGCCACGAGCAAGCTCGGCGATATCTGGGTTTTTCTTCTGGGGCATAATCGATGAGCCGGTAGAGAAGGAGTCGTCAAGGGTCACGAAGGAAAATTCTTGAGTTGACCAAAGAATGATTTCTTCACAGAGGCGGGATAGGTCGATGGCAATCATCGATGTAATCCAGAGGAACTCTGCATAGACGTCACGTGAAGCTGTTGCGTCAAGAGAGTTATAGCTTGCAGAGCTGAACCCTAATTCTTGTGCAATAGATTCTGGGTCGAGTTCTAGAGAGGACCCTGCGAGCGCACCTGATCCGTAGGGTGAGATGGCAGCTCTGCGGTCCCAGTCTTGGAGGCGTTCGAGGTTTCGGCTGAGTGCCCAAGCGTGGGCGTAGAGGTGGTGGGATAGGAGGATAGGTTGTGCATGTTGTAGGTGGGTTCGTCCGGGCATGGGGACGTAGGGGTGTTGTTCTCCTTGGTGGAGTAGTGCGTCGATAACGTTCAGGAGGTGGGCGGAGAGTGAGGTTGCACTATCACGTAGGTACATTTTGCCGAGGGTTGCGATTTGGTCGTTGCGGGAGCGCCCGGCACGGAGCTTTCCGCCGAGTTGTTCTCCTGCCCGTTCGAGGAGTCCTTGCTCGAGAGAGCCATGAACGTCTTCGTGGTCTTCTGCTGGGGTGTAGGTTCCGTGACGGACGTCTTGTTCTAGTGTGTCTAGGGCGGTGAGCATCTGTTCTAGTTCGGCGTCGTTGAGTAGGTGTGCTCGGTGCAGGACGCGGGCGTGTGCTCGGGAGCCAGCGATGTCGTAGGGTGCTAGTCGCCAATCAAAATGAGTTGATTTGGAGAGTGCTGCTAGGGCTTCTGCTGGTCCTGAGGTGAACCGTCCGCCCCAGAGTGAACCGGAGTTGGTGCCGTGTTTTTGGTCTGAAGACATGGTTTGAGCCTTGATAGAGGGTGGTCGTGTATGTGGTTTAGGGGTTGAGGCGCTGGTCGCGTGCGGAGGCAACTTTTGAGGAGAGTCCGAAGATTTCGATGAATCCGCGTGCGTGTGCTTGGTTGAAGGAGTCACCTTCATCGTAGGTGGCGAGGTTGAAGTCGTAGAGGGAGCTTGTGGAGCGTCGTCCGGTGACGACTGCTCGTCCGGCGTGTAGGTCCATGCGGATCTCTCCGTTGACCATTTGTTGGGTGTCTTGGATGAAAGCGTCGAGAGATTTTTTTAGGGGTGAGAACCATTGTCCGTCGTAGACGAGTTCACTCCAGCGTTGGCCAACAATTTTTTTGAAGCGTGCTTGTTCACGTTCAATGGTGACGTTTTCGAGTTCTCGGTGGGCTGCGATGAGTGCCATGGCCCCGGGCGCTTCGTAGATTTCTCGGGATTTGATGCCGACGAGGCGGTCTTCGACGATGTCGATTCTTCCAATGCCTTGTGCGCCAGCTCGGCGGTTCATTTCGGTGATGGCTTCTAGCGGTGTGACAGGTTTGTTGTCGATAGCGACGGGGATTCCTTGTTCGAAGGTGATGGTGAGGGTGTCTGGTGCTGGTGAGAAGGTGGGGTCGTCGGTGTAGTCGTAGACGTCTTTGGTCGGCGCATTCCAGATGTCTTCGAGGAATCCTGTTTCTACGGCTCGTCCCCAAACGTTTTGGTCGATGGAGAAGGGATTTTTCTTGGTGGTGACAATGGGTAGGTTGTTGTGTTCTGCGTAGTTGATTGCTTTTTCTCGGGTCAGCGCTAGGTCTCGTACTGGTGCTATACAGGTGAGTTCTGGTCCGAGGGTTTGAATGCCTACTTCGAAGCGGACTTGGTCATTGCCTTTTCCGGTGCATCCGTGAGCGACGGTGGTTGCATTGAATTTTTGGGCGGCTTGTACGAGGTGTTTGACGATGACGGGGCGCGATAGTGCGGAGACGAGCGGGTATGCGTCCATGTAGAGGGCGTTTGCTGCTAGTGCTGGCATGCAGTAGTCTGTGGCGAATTCTTCGCGTGCGTCTGCGATGTAGGCTTCGATGGCTCCGCAGTCTAGTGCTCGTTGGCGGATGGTTTCGAGGTCTTCTCCGCCTTGTCCTACGTCTACTGCTACGGCGATGACTTCTGCTCCGGTGGCTTCTGCAATCCAACCGATGGCTACGGATGTGTCTAGTCCGCCGGAGTATGCGAGGACGACGCGCTCTTTCATGGAGGTATTCCTTTTGTCTTGTTGATAGTGGGGTGGGTTTGTTCGTTATCAACAAGTATGAATAATTATCTATAAATATGCAAACCTATGGATAATATTTCTCAAAAAGTCACATAATACGCTATTGACTCAAGTCACGCTTGAGAATTTTTCCAGTCGCACCCAAGGGTAACGTATCAACAACCCGATAATGACGAGGGCGCTTATAGTCCGCAAGCTGCTGAACACACAAGTGTTCAACCTCCAAACAAAGAGCTTCCTCTTGCGATGGAGAACACTGCTGACGAGGAAGAACAAAAGCATAAATCTCCTCCCCCACACGCATATCTTTTCGCCCCACAACAGCCACCATACGCACCTGAGGATGCGTCGCAATAACATCCTCAATCTCTCGCGGATATACAGAATATCCATGACGCAAAATCATGTCTTTGAGCCGATCAACAATAAAAATATTTCCCTGCTCATCAATTGTTGCAATATCCCCCGTTGCCAACCATCCATCAGATAATGATTGAGAAGTTGCCTCAGGATTATTCCAGTACTCCAACATTACATTAGGCCCGTTAACCCACAACTGCCCTGGCGCACCAGCAGGAAGCACTTCTCCGTTACTGTCACGCACCTGCACACGAATACCCGTTAAAGCAGTCCCCACAGAGCCAACAACAGGAGGGCGAGAAGGCTGATTAAAGGAAACAACCGGAGAAGCCTCAGACAAACCGTAGCCTTCAAGAATGTGACAGCCAACCAACTTATAGAAGTCCTCATGAATTGAGGCCAACAAAGGAGACCCACCAGAAATTCCGTAACGAATCTTACCCATGAGCACTGAAGATTTTTGTCCCTCTAAAGAGGCCGACATTGCAGCATACATCGACGGGACAGCAGCAATAATGCTGACATCAGCTTCAACGCATAATTCAATAGCCGCCTCAGGAGTAAAGCGTGGCAATAAGGCAACCGAAGCACCCGCAGCGAAGACCGCGTTCATCGACACAGTTTGCCCGAAGGAATGAAAAAGCGGCAGCCCCCCAAAAAAGACGTCTTCTGGGGTGTAGTCAAAAAATTCTGCCACCGTCATCGCATTGGATAAAAGATTTTGATGAGTCAGAACAGCACCTTTGGGTTGCCCTGTTGTACCAGAAGTATAGAGAATAACAGCAGGATCTTGAGCATGAACACTAACCGGTTCAATAGCAAATTCTTCTAAAGCCTCCATATCCAAGGGAGTTGCAAAAGTTTCAGCACCTACAATGCGCTGTTGGACCCCCTCAAAAGAGATATCCTCCATCATCACACGCGACCCCTCCCATGCAATGAATAGCTGCGCACCAGAGTCTTCTAGGTGATACCGCACTTCACGTTCGGAAAGCAGCGGGTTCAACGGAACGCAAATTGCCCCCAATGAAACGATTGCATAGTAATACACCGGCATCGCCACGATATTAGGCAGGGAAAGAGCCACCGGTGTTTGATACCCCACTCCAAGTTCTCGTAGCTCTAGTTGAGCTTGAGACACCATTACTTGTAATTGTCGGTAGCTCAGAACAGTATCTTGGTAGAACAATGCATCACGCTCGAGGTGAGCACAAGAGAGGAGAAGGCTAGCTACATTACAAGGGGTTTCGTTGAAGGTTGTCACAATGCGTTCTATTCATTCAGGGGTTGCATACGTTCTCATATTAGCGCACGCCAGCACCTTGTTAGAGCAGCGACAGCGTCCTCTTCTCTGCGAAGATTGCGTAAGGTTTCATCGTGTCAAGGTTTTCTTTATTCCCCACAACAAATCTGTTATTATGAGTTACTCACAATAACACAGGAGATTTTCATGACAGACCTAACCCCCGCAGAAATTGACCTACTGAACAGAGTCTTTGACCTTGCACGAGAAGGAAACACCGAAGAGCTAGAACCACTACTCAACCAAGGTATCCCAGCCAATCTCACCAACGCCCAAGGCGACACCTTACTTATTCTTGCAAGCTACCACCAACAACTCGACGTCGTAGAACTACTCCTCACACACCAAGCAGACGTCAACCGCCTCAACGACAGAGGGCAAACCGCATTATTGTGTGCCGTCTTCAAAAATAGCCAAGATATCGCACAACGACTTCTCAACGCTGGCGCAGACCTCACCATCGGAGTGCAGCATCCCCTCGAAGTGGCTCAGTTCTTCCAGCTAAAAGAAATGCAACAACTCATCGAAGAACACCAGAAACAAGGCTAAGCTGCCCACTCCAAAAACTTCTGAGCCATCTGCTCTCCACCAAGCGGGTCACGAGTAATAACCATCACCGTATCGTCCCCCGCAATCGTCCCAAGAATAGGCTCAATACTCGCTTGGTCAATAGCAGAAGCCATAAATTGCGCAGCCCCAGGAGGAGTCCGAAGAATCACCAAATTTGCCGAGGCTTCAGCAGTGATGAGAAGTTCCCTAAACAAAGAAATCATGCGCGCATCAACACCTTCAGCCGATGAACGACGAACAGGATGATGCGGAACAGCATAAATCAATCCGGACTTCTCATCACGCACACGCTCAGCACCGATCTCAACAAGATCACGTGACAAGGTCGCTTGCGTTACTTTGACACCATCGTCGACGAGTAATTGCGCTAACTCAGCTTGGGAACGAACATGATGTTTTTGCAGTAAATCAACAATTCGAGCTTGACGAGCCGTTTTCGTCGAGGGGATAGACATTCTATTCATTCTCTTTCTCAGCAAAGCAACCTGCTAGTTAGCCTAGTCCCCCAACATCTGAACAATAAGAAAACTAGACTTGCTGTACATCTTCTACAGCACACACCGATTATATGAGTATTTTTGCGATATTTATACACTTATAGGAAAAATACACGGATAAACCCCATAAATTGAGCGAAAACTACTCAAAGATAACCACCAAATAAGCATAAAAATACTCTTTAACGGATACCATCAAACAATAAAAGAAGCCCTTCACGATGGTCAAACACCATCACAAAAGGCTTCCTTATCATGAAGTCACAAAGCTCTCACAACAAGACTAATACTCGTCATCTTCCACGATAGAACGACGACGATTAATCTTCACCGACGCAAAAATACCACCAGCAAAAATTACAAAAGCGCCGATAATATATGCCCAACCACTAAGCCGCTCCGAAAACACTACCTCAGCAGTAATAGGCTTCAACGTACCCTTAGCACCAGTACGAATCACCTCAATCGAGTTACCTTCTGTCGTAGCCAATAAAGCGTCTACTTCCTGAGGAAAATCAGCTCGAACACGACCAGCCTCAGAGCCACGGAACTCAATCATCTCACCAGCATGAACAGTTACGGGATCCCCCAGCTCAGAAATAAACAACTTATTATCAAGCTGCTGATCCACCGGCAACTTACCGGTATAAATCGCAACATTATCTTTAGTCTTTAAATCAGGAGTCAAATCCTTATAGGCCCCAGTCAAAACCCACGTGCGGTCTTCATAACCAGCATGCGAAGACGCCGCAGACAACGAACGAGCCCCTTGAATGCCCAAAAATACCGAAGAAATAATCGCAATGATAATAATTCCGACGGTCAGCCAACGGCTACGGTGGTCAACAACCTCATCATCATAATCTTCAGCCTTATCAAAGCCGAAGAACGAATCGTTGTCGGGTTCTTCAGTCACGATAGTATCTCCCGATGTTTTAGATAATTTTTCTTTCACTGAGGATAAGACACCATTGTACGTGTACTTCATAAAAAGCCCCGTTAGATAACAACTAGAGTCCCCCGATTTCCTCAGAGATTTCGGATTCTTCCATTCTCCACGACGAACCTCACAAACTCCTGAAAAAATGGTGCTGATGCCAGCACAAGCCAACATCAGCACCATCAAGAACTACCGTCTATAGACGAAGAACACGCTACTCACTACACACGAGGAACAGCACCAAAACGTTCCACCGCCACAGCCACAGCAGCCTCACGAGAAGCACTAGCTTCTTCAGCTGTCAAGGTACGGTCAGAAGCCCTAAAACGCAGAGCAAACGCCACAGACTTCTTACCTTCTGGAATGCCCTCACCGCGATAATCGTCAAAGATTCGTAAATCTTCTAGCAGCTCACCCGCACCCTCAGAAAGTGCAAGAGCCACATCAGCAGCAGGAACATCCGCATCGATTAACAACGCCACATCTTGAGTAGCTGCTGGGTAACCAAAAATACTATAAGCCTCAACAACCTCAGCTTTATCCTCAAGTAACGCAGAGAAGTTAATCTCAAAAGCGCAGGTACGTTCAGGAAGATCATGATCTTTGAGCAGCTGCGGGTGCAACTCTCCAGCGTAACCAATCACAGCACCAGAAGAATCAGAGAACACAGCAGTACGACCGGGGTGGAAAGCCTGATGAGTGCCTTGAGCCATCTTAAACTCGGCACCGGCAACATCAGCAATCAAACCCACAGCATCTATCGCATCACGCCAATCATAAGCACGAGCAGAAGCACCAGGCATCTGTTCATGTTCATAACCGCTGAAAATACCAGAAATATACCGTGGTTGATGAGGAATACCCGCATTCAAATCAGCAATAACCTCGTCAGAAGGACGCTGCCCCAAACCGGGGATGCTCTCAGAACCATGCTGTGTTGAAGGAACAAAAATATGGCCTGTCTCGTAAAGAGCAAGATTACGGAACCCACGAGAAAGGTTACGTTTGAGAACCTCTACCAACCCTGGAAGCAAAGAACGACGCAAAAGCCCTTGAGCCTCTGAAATAGGGTTAGCAAGTTGAATAGACGCGACGTCCTCACCAGCAACAGGCTGCGCCCACAAATTATTTGCTTGAGAAGAAACAAATGGATACGCATAGACCTCCGTCAAACCACTCGATGCAAGCGCATCAAGAACACGACGACGAGTCATCTGTTCAACAGTGTATCCACGACCAGGAGGGGCAACCGGAACAGTTGAAGGAATCTTGTCATACCCGATAAGACGAGCAACTTCTTCTGTGAGGTCCTCTTTATCCGTTAGGTCAGGTCGCCAGGTAGGAGGAATCACCTCATAAGTGTCACGACCAGCCGTGACCTGAGCGCCAATAGACTCTAGAGTGCCAACAATCTCATCCTGAGTGTATGCAACACCAATACGGGATGGAGTGTAATCCATCGGAAGAGAAATCGCTTGAGGTTTTTCTGTACGGTTCACGTCGCTAGACTCTGAAACGATAGTTGCCCCAGCAAGCTCCACCAATAGTTCAACAGCACGCTGAGCGGCAGCTGCCTGTAACGCAGAATCTACACCACGTTCAAAACGTTTAGAAGCATCTGAAGAAAGCTTATGACGGCGTGAAGAACGAGCAATAGAAACCTCGTCAAAACGTGCAGACTCAATCAGAATCTCAGTAGTTTCAGTCGTCACCTCAGTACTTGCTCCCCCCATCACACCGGCAAGAGCAATAGCACCAGAATCATCACAAATGACAAGATCTTCAGGGTATAAAGTACGTTCTTTCTCATCAAGAGTACGAAGGGTTTCACCTTCGTGGGCGCGACGTACAGACAACGATCCAGAAAGTTTCTGTGCATCATAAAAATGGAGTGGCTGCCCTGTCTCTAACATGACATAGTTCGAGATGTCTACAGGAAGAGATACCGAACGGATTCCTGCTAAACGTAAACGAGAAGCTAGCCATGGTGGGGTGGGAGTGTCTGCCAAAACACCCGTTACTTTACGCGTCACGAAACGGGTACATCCAAGTTTTCCGTGGATAGGTGCATCATCGTTCAGAGAAACTGCTGCTTCTGCTTGGTGTGTTGCTGGTGCACGTTCTGCTAGTTCTACGACAAAGTCGTTGAAGGGTTCTCCAACAGCATGGCAGTATTCGCGTGCGATACCTCGGATAGAGAAAGCATATCCGCGGTCCGGGGTGACGTTAACTTCTGCTGCTTCATCGTATAGGCCCAGCAGTTCCATTGCGTCAGTACCAATTTCGGGGTCTAGACCCAAATCAGATAAGACGATGATTCCGCCGGTGTCTTCTCCTAAGCCCAGTTCACGAGCGGATGCAAGCATACCAGCTGATTTGTGACCGTATGTTTTACGTGCGGTAATAGCAAAACCGCCAGGTAGTACAGCGCCGGGGAGCGTCACGACTACTTTATCGCCTACGCTAAAATTATGGGCGCCACAGATAATTCCTTGAATACCAGATTCTTCAATCCCTTTACCGGTGAGGGTTTGTGTCTGTCCCTCAGGGACAACACGCACCTGACACCAGTTCACGGTTTTGCCGTTAGAGTGAGTTTCTGGTTCTTGAGAGAGAACTTGTCCGACAACAATCGGCCCTGAAATTTCGTCCGTAGGGCGGTGAACGTCTTCTTCTTCTAAGCCAACTTTCACCAAGGTTTCCATAACGTCTTCGGAACGTGCGTCTTCAGGGACTGGTGCGTATTCACGCAACCATGAAAGAGGTATCCGCATCTTTTAAATCTCCATTCCAAACTGCTGTGAAAAGCGAATGTCGCCTTCGATAATGTCGCGCATATCTTCTACTCCGTTGCGGAACATCAAAGTTCTTTCAATACCCATACCAAAAGCAAATCCGGAGTATTCTTCTGGGTCAATACCTGCTGCTCGGAGCACCTGCGGGTTAACCATGCCACAACCGCCCCATTCAATCCAACGAGGACCGCCCTTAGCACCAGGGTGCCAAAGGTCTAGTTCGGCAGAAGGCTCTGTGAAGGGGAAGTAATTGGGGCGTAAACGAATTTTTGCGTCGTCACCAAACATTTCTCGAGCCATGTGTTCGAGAGTACCTTTAAGGTCTGCCATGGTGAGCCCTTTATCTACGGCAAGACCTTCAATCTGGTGGAATACTGGTGTATGAGTTGCGTCGAGTTCGTCAGTACGATACACCTGACCGGGGCAGACAACATATACCGGGAGCTCACGAGTGAGCAAGGAACGCATCTGCACTGGTGAAGTGTGAGTGCGTAGCATCAAATGCGCCTGTACAGGTTCGACGAAAAATGTATCTTGTAGTTCTCGAGCGGGGTGATCTGGCGGGAAGTTCAAGGAGTCGAAGTTGTACCATTCTGATTCAACTTCAGGCCCGTCAGCAACTTCCCATCCCATAGCCACAAAAATATCGGTGAGACGATCTTGCAAAATGTTAATAGGGTGACGTCCGCCTAGTGCACGACGTGCAGAAACAGCAGTAACATCTACAGCTTCCTCAACGAGAATGCGGGCCGCATGTTCTTGTTCAAGCTCAGCATTACGCGCTTCAATGGCTTGAGTCAGACGTCCACGCGCCTGCCCCATGAGTTTGCCAATCTCAGCTTTGTGCTCTTTAGAGAGGTGACGCATCTGCTTATTCGCAAGAGTGAAACTTCCCTTATCACCAAGGAACGCTAAACGTGTTTGTTTTAGCTCGTCAAAAGTACTTGAAGATTCTTCAACGGCAGCTAATGCGCGTGAAAGTTCTTGGGAAAAAGCATCCTTCACTCGCTCTAATCCCTGCACAGAATCTGCTTCAAGAACTTCTTGAAGGTTCGCCAGAATATGGTAAGACTCTGGCAGATTGGTGCTTTCAGATAATGAATCAGTCATTAATAACTCATCTCGTTGCATAGTGTACAGCGCGGTATGCGCCTTCTATTCTCGTCTTCATCCTAGTTTAGTGTACCTTCAGCGTTCTCTGTACACGGTTCACTCAGGTAAGAGCTTGTTGTCATCTTAATCAGTTGTTGAACAATTGGGTAATCTGCCGGTATCCAGTCAATAGATAATAGATCGTGGTTGATATCGACCCATTGTATTTGTTGGTGTCCTTCAATCATGTGGACTTCTCCTGACGAGATGGTACAGAACCATACACGCATAGCAGCATGCTCCGATAGCGCCCAACCTTGTCGGTGAGGTCCTGTAATTTCTTGGCCAAGAGTGACGTGTATCGAAAGTTCTTCGTCGAGTTCACGGGCTAAGGCTTGTTCACAACTCTCATCTGCCTCAACTTTTCCGCCAGGAAACTCCCATAAACCAGCAAGTTCTTTGGGAGCATGACGTTGCCCAATCAGAAGTCGAGTAGGTTTCTCAAGAGAATCTACGATAGCCCCACCAACAACTTGGAGAGGAAAAATCTGGGTCATTTTTTCGTTCCGTGTTGCGCTCGAGCTGAAGCATAGAGACACAGTGCAGCTGCCACACTAACGTTGAGAGACTCTGCAGAACCATGAACCGGAACTGCAACGCGCTCATCAGCTAGAGTTTTCTCATCGGTGCTTAGCCCTTGAGCCTCATTACCAAAAAGCCATGCTGTCGGTTGTGACAGATCGTATGAGCTTTCGTCGTGAGGAACTGCCCATCGTTTAGCTGCCGCAATATCCGATAATTCGTCAAGGTCCAGCGCACCATAACCATCTGCAGCAAGAATACCCATACCGTAACGACGTGCAGTATCAAGAAACTCTGTGAGCGCAAGGTTACTTATCACAGGAAGGTGAAAAAGTGACCCAGCAGTAGAACGTACCGTCTTGGGGTTATAAATATCTACGGTGTCAGTGGTGGTCACGATTAAATCTGCGCCGGCGGCATCTGCGGCACGAATGATGGTGCCGGCGTTACCGGGATCTTGCAAGCGTGCAAGTACAGCCACCAATTGCGGTATCTTTCCTTCAGCGAAGAAGATACGTGATAGGTCAGGTTCTTGAATGAACGCTACCGCAATCATGCCTTGTGGGGTGACGGCGTCTGACATGGCTTCAAGTACTTCTTCAGTCACCATACGCATGAAGACTTTACGTCCTTGTTCTGGTGTTGGCGTGCCATGTACTTTTTCGAGTAGTTCAGCAATATCACGGTGACGGTCGAAGGCACGTTCTGTGATGTATACGGCGTCAAGAAGTGGGGTATGAAGATGTGAGGTGAGGGCTTCACGCACGGCTTGTGGGCCTTCTACGAGAAATTGTTTTTTCTTATTGCGCCCACGACGTGTTGCTAGTGTTGCAATATCTTTAACACGGTCAGCCTGAGGGTTTTCCATGACAACGGGGGTACTTAAACGTTTTTTAAAATCCACGGTCTCCACTCTACCGGATATATATTTTTCTGTATCTTTTACCATGTAAAAGCCCAGAATACGATTGTGCCGTTCTCTACATGTAGTAGAGAACGGCACAATCGTATTCTTTTAAGAATTATTCACCTTTAGGTGCAGAAGTGTCCTCAGGCAAGTTGTTCTTAGCAATCTCTACAAGTGCAGAGAAAGCTGCCGGTTCGTTGACTGCTAGTTCAGCCAACATACGACGATCAACTTCAACCTCAGCAGCTTTCAAGCCCTGAATGAAACGGTTGTAGGTGAGGCCTTCAGCACGAGCTGCAGCGTTGATACGCTGAATCCATAGGCGGCGGAAGTCACCCTTCTTTTTACGACGGTGGTCGTAGCTGTAAACCAATGAATGGATGACTTGTTCTTTTGCCTTACGGTAAAGGCGTGAACGCTGTCCGCGGTAACCGGATGCGCGTTCAAGAATTACTCGGCGCTTCTTATGCGCGTTAATCGCGCGTTTCACACGTGCCACGTGTGTCTCCTTCGTCTTATTGTCCTTGCTAGCTGATGCCAGTCAAGGAGCGAGTCTAAAAAGTTATTGCCCGTTGAGGCACAAGTTTCTCAAAGATGAGAGGGCTTATTTACCCAACATCTTTTTGATGACCTTAGCCTGACCGCCGGTAACAATCTGGTCAGAAGCCAGACGGCGGGTGAGGCGAGAGGACTTGTGCTCGAGGTAGTGGCGACGGTTGGCCTGCTGGCGCTTAACCTTGCCGGTACCGGTGAGCTTGAAGCGCTTTTTAGCACCAGAGTGGGTCTTCTGCTTCGGCATAGCTGCCGTTCTCCTTACGTTCTGCTTTTGGAGGGTATCCAAAAGAACTCTTGAGCGAATTTCTTCGCATGTACAAGGTAGGTTCATGTTTTCTACGGAAACTGAGAAAACATGACAATCGGAAAGACACCTGCAACGTTCAAATAACACTGCTAGATGGCTATCCGCGCCGTTTCTACTTTGTTATTCTATTCCGCTTCAGCTTGCGCCTGTGCCTTGAGCTCTGCTGGCATTGCATCTGCCAAAGAGTTCTTCACAGGAGTAGCCTGAGTAGTGTCGACACGTTCGCGACCCTTGCGTCCGCCTGAGCGTTGTTGTGCTTCTTTACGTGCTTCAGCTTTACCACGAAGCGGAGAAAGAACCATTACCATGTTACGACCGTCAATTCGGGGGGTTGACTCTACAGAACCAACCTCGACCAAATCGTCTGCCATGCGCTCTAGCAACCGCACACCCATCTCGGGGCGCTGCTGTTCACGACCACGGAATTGAATCATCGCTTTGACTTTGTCACCACCAGATAGGAAACGACGCGCGTGTCCCACTTTAGTTTCATAGTCATGAGTATCAATTTTGAGACGGAAACGGATTTCCTTCAAAGAAGCGTTAACTTGCTTCTTTCGGGATTCACGTGCTTTAACTGCGGCTTCGTACTTGTACTTGCCGAAGTCCATGAGCTTACATACAGGCGGTTTCGCTGATGGTGCAACCTCTACGAGGTCCAAATCAGATTCTTGTGCAAGACGCAAAGCATCTTCAACACGAACAATGCCTACCTGCTCGCCGCCTGGCCCAACGAGGCGGACCTCTGGGACACGAATACGTTCATTAATGCGTGGATCGCTAATGAGTAGCTCCTGTTAGCTCAGTGGGTTTCCCCGTGAATAATAATCAGTACATAGAAGATGTAAAAAACACCTTCGATGCACAGCAAACGAAGGTGTACTTCTCAAGTATTCACTCTTATGAACACTTGGAATAACCCGTCAACCTAATCACATGGATGAATGTGGCTGAAGCAGGTGGGAGTAGCCTCCGCTTGCAAACTGTGTACAGTCTATCGGCTTTACGCATGCATTTCAACGCAAAACACAAAGATGCTCACAAGATAGGTCACATTACAGGACCAGTGAACTTCTCCCCTGGTCCTTGTCCCGGTGCATCAGGAATCATCGAGGCTTCACGAAAAGCCAACTGCAAAGTTCGCAAACCGTCACGCAACGGAGCTGCATGCTGAGAACCAATTTCGGGAGCCGCCGCCGTCACCAACCCAGCAAGAGCCGTAATCAGCTTACGAGCCTCGTCCAAGTCCTTAAGGTCTTGAGCGTCCTCGCCCTCAGCTAAACCACATTTCACAGCAGCCGCACTCATCAAATGCACCGCAGCCGTTGTCATAATCTCTACAGCAGGCACCTCCGCAATATCACGCACCTGCTCCTGAACTTTTTTCTGCTCCTCATCGAACGAATACCGCTCAGACATATATCCTCATCTCTACCGAAAAAACGATGAACTCTTTATGACGAATACGCCATGGATAAAACTAACTGCACAGAGTCTACCTGCTGCCCGACCAACTCATCCGACGCCAAACGCCGTTGAAACTCTTCCAACACAATATTTAGCTCTGATTGAGTCAGGCCAGGAACCAGCTCCACCATCATCTTCAGCTCTGGCCCAGTACCGCCACCAGAAAGGTGTTGCCCCTCAGCCGTCTGAGAGGCAACACCGTCACCAGCTACAGCACGGACACGGACAATACCGCTACCCTCTGGAATCAACGCATTCAGCGCTTCTTCTACGCGCGCATCAGCATATGAGGGAATCCAAGGCTCACCCTTAGCCAATGCCCATAATGCAGGACGGCGCACCACAAATGTTATCGGCTCACCCGGATCAACAACCAATAACTGCTGTCCATCTTCTACCGCAGAAAGAGCAGTCTTTCTCATCGAAGCCGCAACAGGACGCGCATCAGGATGCCATCGTTGCAAAGCTTTCACATCGGTAAAGACGGGAAGAGCTTTTCTCCCATCGGGCGCTTGGATACTTACTAACGCCATATCTGCTTCTTTATCGGCAACGAGACCTTCATCAGTAACAACCGAATGAGATACCTCAGCAACCACGGGAACAAACACTCGACATTGGCTTAGAGCACGAACAACATCTTCTTCCCGACAAGAACCAGAAACGAACTTCTCAAAAACCTCAGCAATAACAGCATCACGCGCACCATCATCCTCAGAAAATTGATGACGGTGACTCGTTCCTTCACCTAAATTTCGCCCCTTCCAAGGCTGCCCACCCGTATCAGTTTCGCCCCCAGCACTATTGAGCTGAGCTTGAATATGAGCGGGCAAAGAACGCGACGCAGAAGCTCCCACAGAGTGACTATTACTCATTATTTTTCGGCGTTTTCTTCCGAGTAACCAGCAACCTCAAGAGCCTGCTCTAAAGTAAACTTTCCAGCGTAAAGAGCCTTACCCATAATTGCACCCTCAACACCATAGGGAACTAATTCCCGTAATGCGCGAATATCTTCAAGAGTAGAGATACCGCCAGATGCGACAACCGGCTTATCGGTTCGTTGAGCGACCTCTTTAAGAAGCTCAAGATTAGGCCCACTCAAGGTGCCGTCCTTTGTCACGTCTGTTAACACATAGCGAGCGCAACCGTCAGCTTCTAAGCGTTCTAGTACGTCCCACAGGTTACCGCCGTCTTTAGTCCAGCCGCGAGCAGCTAAAGTTGTTCCACGCACGTCGAGCCCCACAGCAATTTTCTCACCGTGTTCTGCGATAACTTTTCGAGTCCATTGAGGATTTTCGAGAGCTGCAGTACCCAGATTAATGCGAGCAGGGTTCAAAGACAGTGCGCGCTCTAGAGACTCATCATCACGAATACCGCCCGACATTTCAATATTAATATCGAGGTGTTTAGCAACAGAGGTGAGCACCTCAAGGTTATGTCCACGACCAAATGCTGCGTCTAAATCAACAAGGTGGAGCCACTGTGCGCCGGCATCCTGCCATGCAAGAGCTGCCTCAACAGGATCACCATACCCAGTTTCTGAGCCGGCTTCGCCCTGCACCAAGCGTACTGCTTGCCCATTTGCAACGTCCACGGCGGGAAGAAGTTCTAAAAGATTTGTCATCGTATATTCCTTAAAAGTAAAAGTTTAGTTGTAGGCAAAGAGGACGTATCCCCCATAGCCGATGAACAGTAAAGCCACACACAGCATCGCGACCTGAACAACAAGAGGAACTTTTTGCTGTCGTAGAGAAATTGTGCCACCAAGACAAAAAGCTCCCACTAACATCAACAAGCTTCCAGAGAGAAAAGGGCTCATTGCTCCTTCCCTTCTGAGGAGTTAAGGCGCCCCGTGCGAGGCAAAGAATTAATCCAGTTCCGTAAGAGGCGAATACCGGCGTGAGAAGACTTTTCTGGATGAAATTGTGTTGCACTCAGCGGACCATTTTCGACAGCTGCAACAAAGGGCACGCCGTGAGTAGACCACGTCACCTGTGGGGGCAACATCGCTTCATTATTCTGGTCAAAAGACCATTCTTGTACAGCATAGGAATGCACAAAGTAGAAGCGTTCGTTTTCGATTCCGTCAAAGAGCACTGACCCTTCGGGGGCAGAGACAGTATTCCACCCCATATGTGGAATAACTTCAGCACGTAGTTTTTCAACCGTACCTGGCCACTCTCCCATACCTTGAGAAAGCACCCCGTGTTCGTTACCTTGTTCAAAGAAAATCTGCAATCCGACGCAAATGCCTAGTACAGGGCGTCCACCAGCAATACGCCGGCCAATTAGACGAGGAGCATCATTTTTTTTCAGACTCGTCATTACCGCGTCGAAGGCTCCGACTCCTGGCACAACCAAACCGTCTGCGCCAAGCACATCGGATTCTTGGCGAGAAAGAATTACGTCAGCTCCGGCTTGCTCTAAAGCACGCACAGCAGAACGAACGTTGCCAGCACCATAATCTAAAACGACGACAACGGGTTTGTCCTGAGAGGATTGAACGCTTACGCCCATGGTTAGAGCGCCCCCTTCGTGGAAGGAATACCAGAATGACGAGGGTCAGGTTCAACCGCTTGACGCAACGCACGTGCAAGTGCTTTGAACTGTGCCTCTGCAATATGGTGGGGGTCTCGCCCTCCTAGCACCGTCATATGCAAGCAGATTCCTGCGTGGTAAGCGATAGCTTCAAGAACGTGGCGAACCATCGAACCGGTGAAGTGCCCTCCGATGAGGTGAAATTCGTAGCCTGCTGGCTCTCCCGTGTGCACAAGATAGGGGCGTCCTGAAATATCAACAACACATTGTGCTAATGCTTCGTCCAAAGGAACTGTTGCTTGCCCAAAACGACGGATACCAGCTTTATCACCAAGAGCCTCGCGTAAGACTTCGCCGATGACGATGCCGGTATCTTCTACCGTATGGTGCACGTCGATATGGGTATCGCCACTGCATTTGATCGTCATGTCAATCAGGGAATGTTTCGCAAGAGCTGTGAGCATATGGTCGTAAAAAGGCACGCTAGTGTCGATGTCAGAACGTCCTTCGCCGTCTAAGTTTATTTCAACGAAGACAGAGGACTCGCTCGTTGTGCGTTCTAGTCTGGCGGTGCGGGGGCCAATTCCTGTAGTGCTTGCTGGCATTGGTTACCTATATATTCTTGGTTTATATGATGTACACGTCAGGTATCTATCGCTACTAGGTGACAGATACCTTAGTTTTAGTGATAGTTCAGGAGAAATGTTCTACTACCAGAATCATCTCACGATGATGTTAGCAAGATGCGGGTAGTTCTCCAGAATGTTCCAAATACTTCTTAAGACTTTCAAGGAAAGCTGTTGTTTCTGATGCTGTTCCGGCAGTCACTCGCAGATGTCCTGCGATGCCGTTATCACGGACTAAGATGCCGTCGTCAAGGAGCCATTGCCAAGCTTCTTTTTCGTTACGTAGTCCAGCAAAAAAGATAAAATTAGAATCTGATACGGCTGGCTGTAGCCCGTATTCTTTGAGAGTTTTTACGATACGGTCACGTTGGTTTCTAATATCTTGCACGTTAGCGAGCAGTCCTTCTCGGTGGCGCAAGGCGGCTATTGCAACAGCCTGAGTGACACTAGAAAGATGGTATGGCAAACGTACAAGTCGTACCGCATCAGCAATTGCGGAATCTGCAGCGAAGTATCCTAGTCGGGCACCGGCAAAGGCAAAAGCTTTACTCATGGTACGGCTTACGACTAGTCGAGGGCGTCCCGGAAGAAGTGTTAGCGCGTGCGCAGAGGTATCTTGAGCGAATTCAGCGTATGCTTCATCCACGATGGTAATGCCATCATGTTCTTGCATCGCATCATAGACAGCTTCGATAACATCTAGCCCAAGCCCTGTTCCCGTGGGGTTGTTAGGAGAACACAAAACCACGATATTTGGTCGATGTTCTTGAATTTGAGCTACGGCAGATTCGAAGCCAAGAGAGAAGTCGGAGCCACGTTGCCCAGCGATGAAGCGAGTATTTGTCCCATCAGCTAAGAGAGGGTACATCGAATAGGTGGGAACAAAGCTCATGACGCTTCGCCCAGGCCCGCCAAACACTTGAAAGAGTTGTTGTAGCACTTCGTTAGAGCCATTAGCAGCCCAGATATTCTCAGGTTTAAGACCGTGCCCTAGATACTGGGCAAGTTCTTCGCGAAGAGTCGTAAACTCTCTATCGGGGTAACGGTTAAGGGTTTGCGCCACTGTCGCAATTTCTGAGCTGATTGCGTCAATCACTTCTTGAGGCATAGGGTGCGTATTTTCGTTGACGTTAAGGGTAATGGGAACGTCAATCATGGGAGCACCATATGGAGAGCGCCCTCGTAAGTCGTCACGAATAGGTAATACTGAAAGGGGGTCTAATGCTTCATTCACTCTTACAGTCTAACGAGAACAGATACCCCTCGCATATTCTTCTCTTATACTTCTCATAATGAGTAAAGAGGCACTTCAAGTTTTTGCCCAACATCTAGGGATGTTGATGATAAATCATTAATGTGCATAATGTGAAGCAAAACGTCACGAACGTCCATACCGGCAGAATGTTCTTCGGCAATACTCCATAAAGTATCCCCGTATCCAACCGTAACTTGCTCCGTCACCTGTTGTAATTCTTGCATCGTTGAAGCATGAGCGGTATTTGCGAGGTAGAGAGAAGTCAATAAGGTCAATATTGCTATGAAGCAAAGAGCGATACCCAACAAGAAGGAAATACGATACTTACCCCAGTAAATATCTGAGGCGTTCTGCGCATTTGGATGTGAAGCACCTGCGGTACGTGTAGACGCTGAACTCTGAAGATACAGAACGTTTGACATATTTCCTCCTGATAGCAATAGAGCTATATATCGAATATTCACCCTGAATAAATCGAAACTATGTTCTATATAGTACATATGTTCTATCAGAAAATTCGAATATAGTCGAGAAAAACTAGAACAAATGTTTGAACTTTTTCGATACGTGCCATACTCTTGTCCTAACACTGTTTATTGGCAGGTAGTGTTTAACGACTTTTAAAATCCCCTATCTCAGCAATGGCTAGGGGTGCTACGCCAGAACATCATTAGACAGGCCCCTCAATATGGACAAAGGAACGCCGTGAGCGATAACACATACTCCAGCGCTACTATTGCGCCACAATCTGGCAGAAAACCTCTCAGTTCGCGTCAACAACACATCTTGACTGCCATCTCTGAAGCTATAGACACCCACGGTTACCCCCCTTCAATGCGAGAAATTGGTGACATCGTAGGTCTCGCATCCTTATCATCAGTGACACACCAACTCTCACAACTAGAAAAATTAGGCTACATCCGACGAGACCCCAAGCGCCCACGAGCCATCGAAATACTCGCAGAAGAACAAGAAACAACTGAAGAAAAAAGCACCGAATCGGTCATCGTTCAGTTACCAACACCTCAACACAACAGCGAAGATTTTGCGGTAGTACCCCTAGTCGGAAGAATCGCCGCAGGCGGTCCCATCACCGCAGAACAATCCGTCGAAGACGTCATGACATTGCCACGCCAAATCGTTGGCAACGGAGACTTATTCATGCTCCACGTCAAAGGAGACTCCATGATTGATGCAGCAATCTGTGACGGAGACTGGGTTGTCGTCCGTGCACAACACACCGCAAATAATGGAGATATCGTTGCAGCACTCCTCGAAGACGAGGCAACCGTCAAAACTTTCCGCCAACGCGACGGACACACCTGGCTACTACCACAAAACACCCGATACGAACCCATACTCGGCGACAACGCCACCATCATGGGCAAAGTCGTATCAGTATTACGAAGCCTCTAATACCAAAACCACATAAAAAATATATTGGGTGTATTCCTGCCTCTAACAGGAACACACCCAATATTTTTATGCGCTAACTCACTTGTGCATGCAAGCGATGCAAAGCACCACATACAACATCAGTTCTTGTAGTCTTCCAAAAAGGAGGCAAAGCACTCATCAAATATCCAGAATACCGTTGAGTAGCCAACCGAGAATCAAGAACAGCAACCACACCACGATCATCACTAGAACGAATCAAACGCCCCACACCCTGAGCCATACGAACAGCCGCATATGACGCAGAAACACTCATAAAACCGTTACCACCACGAGAAGCAACAGCCCGAGTACGAGCCTGCATCAAAGGATCGTTAGGGCGAGGGAACGGAATACGGTCAATCAGCACCAAACGGCAAGAATCCCCCGGCACATCAACACCCTGCCACAAACTCATCGTCCCAAAAAGACACGAATCTTTATCCTCAGAAAATTCCTTCACCAAAGAGCCAAGCGAAGACTCCCCCTGCACCAGAACAGAAACATCAGTATGTTCACGAAGATACTCCGCAGCTTCTTCAGCCGCACGCCTTGAAGAAAAAAGCCCCAAAGCACCACCGTTAGAAGCCTCTACCAGCTCACGCATACGCTCTAATTGAGCAGTAGAAATCCCCTGAGATGGTTTAGCAATATCAGCAGCAACATACAACAGACCTTGCTTAGGGTAATCAAAAGGAGAACCAACATCTAGCCCCTCCCAACGAGGAGCACCGGCACCACTTAACCCCAAAGAATGAGCAACCATATCAAAGGACTCCCCCAACTTTAATGTTGCAGAAGTCAATACCACAGTTCGCCCATCAAAAAGCCCATCACGCATCTGCATCGCAACCGATAAGGGAGCAATATATAACGTTGCGGGGTCATCATCAGAAGCAGGAGCATAACCACGCCCAGCTTCCCACGATTGTGGACGAGATAACCACACCACCTCATGATGCTCATCAGCGCCCAATAACCGTTCCGCTATCTCTAATAACTCAGACAGCGCGCTACGAGCTAGCTGACGAGGAGCATCACTATCTTTAGAATCACTTTTCGTATCAGATAATGCTACACGTGCAGCTTCACGCACCAGCTCCACAGAATGAGCAATACTCTCCGTCAAGCCACGAGGTAAAAGCTCTGCAGCAACACCACGTAAAGACGTTTCTAAAGCGCTACCAGCATGCTCTAAAGGATCAGAACTAGCTTTCGTGTGTTTACGCACCAAACGAGCAGCCGAATATACCATTCCGGCAGAAAGAGATCCCGTCACAGCACCCGTCACACGGTCTGCCAGCTCATGTGCCTCATCAATAACAACAACCTCATGCTCCGGCAAAACACCAATACCTTCAAAAGCATTAATCGCTAAAAGAGCATGATTCGTAATAATAATGTCTGATTGAGCGGCCTTCTCACGTGCAAGCTCACTAAAGCAAGACTCCACCAAAGGACAGCGTTTACCCAAACATTCAGCAGCAGATACAGAGACTTGACGCCAAGCACGGTCAGAGACACCGGGTTTAATATCGTCCCTGTCACCAGTATCAGTTGTCTGAGCCCACTGACGAAGACGCAGCACTTCCTGACCAAGACGGCCAACAGAACCACTGGCCACATCTGCAGCGAAAAGAGTGTCCTCTTGTTCATCCTCAGGGTAACCGCCCTCAAGCTTATGAACACACACATAATTATTACGGCCCTTGAGAACAGCAACATCAGTTTGCCCCTCAGGAACATTCGAAAGGGTTTCTAAAAGTCGCGGTAAATCACGATTGATAATCTGTGTTTGCAACGCCAAAGTCGCCGTCGCAACCACAATAGGCTTATCCGAAAATTGAGCATAATGAACAGCAGGAATCAGATAGCCCAAAGACTTTCCCGTTCCCGTACCAGCTTGGACCAGCAGATGACGTTTCAGTTCAAAGGACTGAGCCACATGAGCGAGCATTTTCCGTTGCCCAGCACGCTGTTCTCCCCCGCTAGAAGCAATCACATGATCTAGTAGTTCAAGAGCAGGCTTCGCTCCAGGCAACGTCTCAAGCTCTTCTCCAGTAGGAGCACTCACCGGTTCTTCACAAGAACTCATCGAGAAGAAACCTCAACAGCACCATCCTGACGAGCTTGTTCAATCTCTGGTCGTAAGACTTCCATCAATTCGTCGTCTAAAGCATATTCTGCTAGTTCAGAGGAAAGCTGTTCACGAACCAGCACTTGAATATATGTCCCATCAGAAACAAAAGCTGTTGATAGAATCTCTGCATCCCACTGGTGCAAACGAGAAACAACCTCACCATGCGTATATGGGATAAGCAGATTCAGCTGAACCGAAGGGCGTGGAATACGCTTCGCAATAACCTCTTGAAGTTCCGCTATCCCCTGCCCCGTACGAGCAGACACCACCACAGTATCTCGCTCGCGTTGTTGTACGCGTTCGAGCACCATCGGGTCAGCGGCATCTGCCTTGTTCAGAACAATAATCTCAGGAATCTCGTGCGCATCTACTTCATGTAGAACTTCACGAACTGCCTTAATCTGCCCCTCAGGATCAGGGTGAGATCCATCAACCACGTGCACAATCACATCAGCATCAGCAATTTCTTCAAGCGTAGAACGGAAAGCCTCTACCAGCTGAGTAGGTAAAGAACGCACAAAACCTACCGTGTCAGAAAGCGTATAGCCAACACCATCAGGTGTCTGGGCTTTACGGACCGTAGGGTCAAGAGTCGCGAATAAAGCATTCTCAACGAGGACACCAGCATCAGTCAAACGGTTCAACAAAGATGATTTACCAGCGTTGGTATAGCCAGCAATCGCCACAGAAGGAACGTCATGACGCTGACGGTTCAAACGCTTGGTCTGGCGAGAGGGCGCCATCGCCGCAATCTCACGACGTAGCTTTGCCATGCGAGCGCGAAGACGACGACGGTCCATCTCAATTTTAGTTTCGCCAGGACCACGAGAACCAATACCCTCACCCGACGCGGCACGTCCACCTGCCTGACGAGACAGAGATTCACCCCAGCCACGCAAACGAGGAAGCATATATTCAAGCTGAGCCAACTCAACTTGAGCTTTACCCTCACGGGACTTTGCGTGTTGAGCAAAAATATCAAGAATCAAAGCAGTACGGTCAATGACTTTGACCTTCACAATATCCTCTAACGCACGACGCTGAGAAGGAGCCAACTCTGAATCAACAATAACAGTATCAGCACCAGTCGCCTGCACAATATCTTTAAGTTCAAGTGCTTTACCTGAACCGAGAAAAGTACCCGGATCTGGTTTTAAACGACGTTGAATAATGCCGTCCAAGACTTCTGAACCCGCTGTCTGCGCCAAGGCAGCAAGCTCACGCAAAGAATTTTCTGCATCGGCAACGGTACCTTCTGTCCATAATCCGGCAAGAACCACACGCTCTAGACGAAGCTGACGGTACTCAACCTCTGTAACGTCTTCAAGTTCTGTTGATAGACCCGCAACACGTCGCAAGGCTCGACGCTCAGCAAGATCTTCTTGAGCGCCATCATAGTGTGAATGTTCAACATCCACGGCAGATATTTCGCGTGCTTGTTCGTCCAAAACACGCGCCCCAGAACGAGAAGATGCAGAACGCCCAAGAACACGGTCTACTGTTTCCCTCAACAGTTCGTCGCTAGGGAGTTTCTGAGGATTCTGCTCATTAAATTCAGAAGTATTCATAGTACCTTTCGTCAATCTGCTCTCATTCTACAGCCCTTATTCAGTATGAAGCCACGATATTTCTTCGAGCTCAGAGGAAGAAGGTTCAAGCGCCAGCTTCTGTTTTCCCGTAAAGTAGTGAGCTATGGTTGCCGAACATTATTTTTCCGCTACACCCAATAGCGATTTCTCCCCTCGTGAAATTGACGTCACTCTAGCAAACCAACGAGTACGAGTACAAAGCGCATCAGGTATTTTCAGTCCCAGCGGTATCGACAAAGGCACCGCAATACTCCTTGAAAATGTACCCGAGCCAGAAGGCACCTCTTTTCTTGATATCGGCACAGGGTGGGGCCCTATTACCCTGACATTGGCATTAAAAAACCCTCAAGCTCAGGTCACCGGTGTTGAGGTTAACGAACGTTCTGCGCAGCTCACCCGTACCAACGCGCAAAAGCTAGGGCTGACCAATGTGACGGTCTACTCTCCAGAGGAAGTACCTCAAGATTTACGGTTTGACACCATCTGGTCTAATCCACCTATCCGTGTAGGAAAAGATGTCCTACACAATATATTACGTACATGGATTCCACGGTTAAACGTGGGCGGATGCGCATATCTCGTGGTTCAAAAGAACCTCGGGGCAGATTCTTTACAAAAATGGTTAGCACACGAATTAGAAGAACAGCCACAGGGTACTTTTCACGTGTCACGCTACAGTACCTCTAAGGGGTTCCGAATCCTTGAAGTTGTTCGCAACGCTTAATTCGCAACGCATAAAAAGATGATGTGAGGTTCTCAAAACATAGAACTTCACATCATCACGACTATACAAGAACGACTTTTCCAACCATACTAGCCGAACCTGCTAGCACCACATGTTCGAGGTCGTCAGGACCCGTTACAAAGGTGACAGCTAAAGTTCCCCCAGGAACGTACACGAGCCATTCATCGGGGGCGTCATCTCCAGCCCAGAAGCGGGTTGCCGCAGCTGCTGCACAAGCACCAGTACCGCAAGAGAGAGTCTCTCCCACACCACGCTCATAAACGCGCATCCGAATAGCGCCCACATGCGCTAACCCTGTTTCAGCTTCTGTATCCTCAATTTCTTCAGGAACAACAAACTCAACGTTCGTACCGTGGGCAGGTGTCGGGCTCACTTTCGGAGCAGCATCAAGGCTCAGCCCATCAAGTTTTCCATCAGTGCCCAGAGCAACAACAGTATGAGGGTTCCCCATAGAAATGGAGAGCGCCGAACGAGGTGTCTTAAGCCCTCGGACGCTCACCTGCGAGTCTACGCCACTTTCACGGGCGACATCTCCATCGATGAAACTCCATGGCCCCATATCAATGGCATATCCGTTGTCTGTTTTGCCGACAGTCTTCACCCCTGCACGGGTGCTGATACGAACCCGATCGCCTTCTTCAAGTGTCAACAAGTCTTCAGAAACCAAATATTCTACGAAAGCTCGAACACCATTACCACACATCTCAGCGATGGTTCCGTCAGCATTACGATAATCCATAAACCAGTGGTCTTCAGGTGCGTCAGATTCCATCATCTGCGCTTTAACAGCACGAATAAAACCGTCAGCACCAATACCAAAGTGACGATCGCAGACACGGGCAATGAGTTCTTCTGGTAGTTTTAATTGTTTTTCAGGGTCAGTGACGAAAATAAAGTCGTTGCCGGTTCCATGTCCTTTGGTGAGTGGAACACCGGTCAAATCTCCCCACATATTTTCTGTCATACTCATTGCCTTTCGCCGTCGATGAGAACACGCGTTATCGTTGCTTGTGATATCAAAATGTTTATCAGTATTTTGCCAGAAGCTGTTGCGTCTGAGCGAGTTTTTCGCAGGTATCGCCCTCAAGCCACCTGACTCGAGGATCAGCGTTAAACCATGTGATTTGACGGCGTGCAAACTGACGGGTCGCAGTCGTCGTATCCATCATAGCCTGTTCCAAAGAATAGCTCTTTGACGCAGAACTTTCCGCCTCGATAAGACGTAAGAACTCCCGATACCCAATCGCACGAGATGACGTTTTTCCCTCTCGAAGGCCTAAAGATTCTAGTATTCGGACTTCATCCACAAGACCGCGTTGAACCATCTTCTCAACCCGAGCTTCTAAACGCTGATGCAACTGAGAACGGTCACAATTAATCCCGACTTGTACAGCAGGCTGATAATACTCACGTTCTGGCATAAAGGACGAGAACGGTCGCCCTGATATTTCCCAGACTTCCAAAGCGCGCACAAGACGTCTATCGTCATGCACACGAGCAGCAGATACAGGATCAACTTTTTGTAAACGTTGGAGAAGAACGCCACGCCCCTGTTCAATAAGCTCTCGCTCTAGGCATTGACGCATCTGAGCATCAGTGGGAGGAAAATCTAAAATATCCAATGCTGCACGAACATAAAGCCCAGAGCCGCCCACCATAATGGGATATTTTCCACGTGAACGAATCTGGTCGAAGAGTTCTCTTGCCTGCTGCTGGAAAATAGCTACAGACGCTTCATCACGAATGTCGAGAATATCCAGAAGATGGTGAGGAATCCCCCGCATCTCTTCTACTGTGACTTTAGCCGTACCGATGTCCATCCCACGATAGAACTGCATCGAATCAGCATTAATACACTCTCCACCAAGATGTTGAGCTAACTCAATCGCAAAGTCCGTTTTCCCTGCACCCGTTGGGCCGACAACAGCAATAACGGGTAAATTGTGTTCTTCTTGCATTTGAGAAGCAAGCATGGCTATCACACAGTACCTTTAACGGCTAGGAACGAAAAGTGGGGAACCCCAAGTTCACCGGTGTCCCAGGAACTTGAGTAGTGCCAGTTGTACCGCAAGAATCAGCTTGTGCTCTATCCCAAGCGTCACCGGCACGTGAACGACGTAAAGAATACTCTTCAGCGCTAGGGTCTGAAATAAGGTGGAAAGAACCGGCTTCCGTAATGGGTAAAGTGACGAGGTCTCCGGGTCGAGGCTGCTCACAACCGGCAGGAACAGAGAAGTGCACCAAACGCTGATCTCGAGCACGTCCTGCAAGACGATGAGTTTGTTCTGCTTTACGTCCGGATTCTGCAACCACCATCAGCTCTACCGTTTTACCTAGCTGTTTACGGTTTTCTTCACCAGCAATACGGTCTTGTAAAGCAATGAGACGCTCATAGCGTTCTTGAACAATTTCTTTAGGTACTTGATTCTCCATAGTTGCAGCGGGAGTACCAGGACGAATCGAATATTGGAAGGTAAAAGCAGAAGAGAAACGTGCTTGTTCAACAACTTTTAGTGTCTCTTGGAAGTCTTCTTCAGTTTCTCCAGGGAACCCGACAATAATATCTGTGGTGATGACGGCCTCAGGAATACGTGCACGAACTTTATCTAAGATGCCGAGGAACTTCTTAGAACGATATGAGCGACGCATATCTTTAAGCACCTTATCTGAACCAGATTGCAAAGGCATATGTAGCACCGGCATAACGTTTGGCGTCTCAGCCATTGCATCGATGACGTCGTCGGTAAACATTGCAGGGTGTGGTGAGGTGAATCGGACTCGTTCAAGCCCTTCAATATTTCCGCAGGCACGTAGAAGTTTTGAAAAGGCCTGACGGTCGCCAAAGTCTACCCCGTACGAGTTCACATTTTGACCAAGCAAGGTCACTTCGATAGCTCCGTCGTCGACAAGTGCTTGAACTTCTGCGAGGACTTCTCCTGGGCGGCGGTCATTCTCTTTACCGCGTAGGCTTGGCACGATACAGAAAGTGCAGGTGTTGTTACAACCTACAGAGATAGAAACCCACCCAGAATACACGTTATCGCGTTTGGTAGGTAACGTGGAGGGAAAAACTTCGAGAGATTCAAGAAGTTCTGCTTGGGCTTGGTGGTTATGTCGCGCGCGTTCTAACAATGTTGGTAGTGAACCGATATTGTGTGTTCCGAAAACGACGTCTACCCACGGCGCTTTTTTGATGATGGTGTCTTGATCTTTTTGTGCAAGACATCCGCCAACAGCAATTTGCATTCCTTCATGGGCTCGTTTGACAGGAGCAAGCTGACCAAGGTTACCGTATAGCTTGTTGTCAGCATTCTCACGTACAGCGCAGGTGTTAAAGACGATGAGATCTGGTGTTTGTTCTGAACTGGCGGGTACATAGCCATTAGCTTCGAGCAATCCGCTCATGCGTTCAGAATCGTGGACGTTCATCTGGCAGCCGAAAGTACGAACTTCGTAGGTTCGTGAAGGCTTAGAGGTTGTTGTACACGTTGTTGAAGAAGTCTGTTGTTCAGGAAGATTCAAAGTCACTCTTTAACCCTACTCGATGAAATATACTGTCAGGCTGTCACTAAGAGTAGATTTTACGGGTTTTTGGTCACTCATACCAAAGCAACCAATCAGCCCCGTTTAGTTATAGTGCCCCCTGCATACCTACCCAAATACTCACTCATACGACAGATGCTCTTGTTCGCGTACCATACGCTCTACTTCCGAACGCACTACAGAAAATGCCAGAGAAGAAGAGTATCCTTTACGTCCTAGCATGGAGACAAGACGACGCATAATTTTCTCTTTTTCTCGATAGTCGCTGAAATTCATTGACGGACGTAATTTCTTTTGCACAAGGCTCACAGCATCTTCGTATTCGTCAGTGTCGCTACGTTGAGCTAACGCCTGCTCAATATATTCTTCACGAATCCCTTTAGCTTGTAGTTCTCGTCGTAGTGCTGCACGAGATAATTTCTTCAGCGTTGCTGTTGTACGCACATACATCTGGGCGTATTCTTCATCGTCAACAAGTCCAACAGCTTCACAACGTTGCAAAATATCTTCTGCAATTTCTGCAGAGATTCCTTTATCGGATAGTTTTTTCTCAAGCTGAAAACGTGACTTAGCAGAAGCCGCTAGTTGCTGGTACACAATATTTTTTGCGTGCGTAAACTCGCGGGCTTTCTGTTCTTCGCTGAGATCTTTGCTCTCAGAGGCATTTTGATCACCCCAAGGGTTTTGCCCCGCTGAAGATGAGCCAGAGAAGTCCTGAGAACTTTTAAGTAGGTCTTCTTCTGCAGCGCCCCATGCTGCAGGGTGCCATGAAGGATAGTTCTCTTCGTCAAAAGATTCCATGTTCTTCTCCTCAACTTTGATGCTAGGCAATATAGCTCAACATGAAACGTCAATGGTTCACGAATAAATAGTGGGGTAAGAAGCATACGCTCCTTACCCCACTATCTAAGAAATATTAGAGCCCGTCTGAAGAGCTATTGAGAGGGTCACTCTCCTGAATTTCACTCTCCCCAATCTGCGTATCGTCTTCGATGATGCCGAGTTTAACTAAGGTCTTATATTTAATTTCTTCGGTGAGCTCCGGATTGTCTTTCAAGAACTTACGAACGTTTTCTTTACCTTGCCCAAGCTGTTCACCCTCGTAAGTAAACCAAGCGCCAGATTTTTTAACGATGCCGTTGTCAACGCCCATATCGATAATGCCACCTTCAACGGAGATGCCCTCGCCGTATAGGATGTCGAATTCAGCTTGTTTGAAAGGTGGAGCCATCTTATTTTTAACGATTTTAGCTCGAGTACGGTTACCGATAGGCTGCGCACCGTCTTTTAGCGTCTCGATACGACGAATGTCGATACGAACGGAAGCATAGAATTTAAGAGCTTTACCACCGGTTGTTGTTTCTGGAGAACCAAAGAACACACCGATTTTTTCGCGTAGCTGGTTGATGAAAATTGCGGTAGTACCGGTCTGTGCCAAACGACCCGTAATTTTACGCAACGCCTGAGACATCAAACGAGCCTGTAGACCAACGTGGGAATCCCCCATTTCGCCTTCAATCTCAGCGCGCGGAACCAAAGCAGCAACAGAGTCTACGACGATAATGTCTACGGAACCAGAGCCAACGAGCATGTCCATAATTTCTAGAGCTTGTTCGCCAGTATCAGGCTGAGAAACAAGCAAGGCATCTGTATCGACACCAAGTTTTGCAGCATAGATTGGGTCAAGTGCATGCTCAGCATCAATAAATGCAGCGATACCGCCACGTTTTTGAACATCAGCAACGGCGTGTAAAGCTACCGTTGTTTTACCAGAAGATTCAGGACCATAAATCTCGATGACACGACCACGAGGCAATCCGCCAATACCCAAAGCAGCATCCAGAGACAAGGCGCCGGTTGAGACAGTCTCCACTTTAACGGCTTCTTTGTCGCCAAGGCGCATCACAGCGCCTTTACCGTAGTTCTTGTCGATTTGGGCAAGAACAGTCTCTAAAGCTTTTTCGCGACCTTCATCAGATACTCGGCTTACCTGCTGAGTATTTCGAGATTTAGCTGCCATATTGTGTTACCTCACTTCGGCACGTCCGAATGACTATTGTTATTGTTAGTTACCACTCTACAAGCGTTAGCGCTGAAAAACAGAGAAGTACAAAACTGTGGATAAGATACCGTGCGTTATATCTTCAAGCTCCGAATACAGAGCATACCCTCTATCGAACACATTTTCTACTAACACAGAAAATAAAATAGAACAAAATTACTAATTTTTTCGCGGTGGTATATCTCGCCCCAAACGACGAGACTCAGGAACATCCTGCACATCACACACAGCTTCCCATACTCGACGCACCTCAACACCTTGCTCTAGCGCTTCAATAGCAGTCACATCACCACAAGCACCCAACACAACATCTTTGGCAAGCACTCGAGAATAATGAGCACCAAACTCATCATCCATCAATCTCCAAAATTCACTTAAACGCATGATGTCCTCACAGATAAAGTACGGTTGCCCACCGTAGTAAGCAACCGTACTTCATATTCTATGAACCGCTACACTTTAGCGTGTTGTGGCACATTCAGCAGGGATATCTTTAGAAGATGTTGCAGCAATACCATACTCACGATTAAACTGCTCTGAAAATTCTGTAGGAACAGTATCGGGAACACTGAACCGCTCTTCTCCAGAAATGCGGTCAGAAACCTCACGTAACATCTGTGATAACGGAATATCTAATGCCTGACAGATAGAACCAAGAAGCTCAGAAGAAGCTTCCTTCTGCCCACGCTCCACCTCGCTAAGATATCCCAGAGAAACACGGGCACTATGCGAAACTTCACGAAGCGTACGTCCTTGACGCTGACGAACATCGCGAAGCACCTCACCAATAGCTTGACGCAAAAGAAGTACTTTTGGCTCGTGTTGAGTGGGTGCAGTGTTGGTGGACTGACCCACATCCTTCCAACGGACGACACCGTTCACGGATACGGGTTGCTTGGTCATTTTTATACCTAACTCCTGATATTTCTGGCTTCGAATCTTCGAAGCTATATTTTCTATAGCCTAACGCATGATGAATCTTCAAGCACTCATCTACTATCTTGATTCACAAAGAACTTTTGAATCATCAAGTTCTTGAAAGATGCATTATATATAACAGCACAAAGAGGCTATTTCATTCCCCTTTTATCTCAAAGTTTTCTGTAGTTTTACTGAAAATTCAGCTAAACATCTTTCGCTGAATCATTTCACATAGCCCAACAAGAGTTCTAAAGCATCTTGACAAGCACTTTTACGAATCTCATCACGTGTACCTTGATACATCTTCCCCTGAGCAAAATTACCCTCAGGAGTACAAAGACCCAAAAATACTCGACCAACGGGTTGACCATCCAACGGTTCAGGTCCAGCAACACCCGTCGTAGCAAGAGCATAATCAGCCCCACACACTTGAGCAGCACCAAAAGCCATACTCTGAGCCACCTCAGGGTGAACAGCACCCTCACGTTCTAGAAGTTGCTCGTCTACACCTAAAAGTTTTGCCTTCAAATCTGTTGCATACGAAACGATACCACCGCGATACACCGAAGAAGCCCCCGCAACAGAACACAACTGTTGCGATACCATTCCACCGGTCAAAGACTCGGCAGTAGCGATAAGAATCTGTCGTTGTCGCGCATAGAACACCACTTGTTCCGCAAGTGTCTGAGAAGTCATAAGAACCTTCTTCTACGAGCAGTACGACGCAGTTCTAAAGCATGACGCACGTATTCAACGCCAGTAGTTACCGTCAAAACTGTTGCCGCAGCTAATACCACATACCCCGGCAATAAAGCCCAGAAACCTAATAGACCTAACGGAAGAAGCATAAGAATCACGGCAATAGTTTGCAAGACAGTCTTAAGTTTTCCACCCTTGCCAGCGGCCATCACGCCATAACGAATCACAAAGAAACGCATGAGCGTAATTCCCCATTCACGCAGAAGAATAACGGCTGTCACCCACCACCACAGCTCGCCCAATAGTGAGAATCCGATAAAGGCGGCACCGGTCAACAACTTGTCAGCAATGGGATCTGCAATTTTTCCAAAATTTGTGATGAGGTTCTGAGAACGAGCAATATACCCATCAAGCCAATCCGTTAGCATAGCGAGCGCAAAAACAGCAACTGCCCACCAGCGTGCCGACGATGAGGAATGCCCATATGGGCCTGACGCCAGCAACAGCACCATAAATAAAGGCACCATTGCAATTCTCAACATGGTGAGAATATTAGGCACGTTCCATAGCGTCTGCTGTTTTTTTCTGCCCATGATAGAACCTTCCTCTATTCTGTCGTCATTTTTACCGACCGGTTAAACTCCACGCATCTTCGCTTGAGTCATCATCCGATGACGGCTCATCAACGTTCAGGTACTCATCAGCACCTGTATTTTGTGAACCAGCAGATGGCTCTGGCACATCTTCACCTCGTAAACGTGCAAGCACAGCGGGTAATTCTTCAGGTGGAACAAGGACATCACGTGCTTTCGAGCCTTCTGAGGGGCCAACGATTTCGCGAGATTCTAGGAGGTCCATCAGACGTCCCGCTTTAGCAAAGCCTACACGCAGTTTGCGTTGCAACATTGAGGTAGAACCAAATTGTGTGGTCACAATCAGCTCGGCAGCACGCAAGAGAACGTCAAGGTCGTCGCCAATGTCGTCATCTATATGTTTCTTCGGCGCCGATTGTAGAACATCTTCACGGTAGTTCACCGGCATCTGAGTCTTGACGTGTTCAACAATCTGATGAATTTCTGATTCACTCACCCAAGCGCCCTGTACACGCATCGGTTTTGAAGCACCCATCGGCAAGAATAGAGCGTCACCTTGCCCAATGAGTTTCTCAGCACCGGGCTGATCCAAGACCACTCGAGAGTCGGTGACTGAAGACGTCGAAAACGCCATACGAGAAGGAACGTTCGCTTTAATCAGACCGGTGACGACGTCAACAGAAGGACGCTGTGTTGCTAGGACAAGGTGGATACCAGCAGCACGCGCAAGCTGAGTAATGCGAACGATGGCTTCTTCAACGTCGCGTGGAGCAACCATCATTAAGTCAGCAAGCTCATCGACGATGACCAAAAGATACGGGTATGTTTTGATAGTGCGTTTGCTACCTGGGTCAGGTTGAATCTTTCCAGCTTCGACCGCTTTGTTAAAGTCATCAATATGCTTATAACCGTAGTGTGCTAAGTCGTCATAGCGAGCGTCCATCTCACGAACAACCCATTGCAAAGCTTCAGCAGCTTTCTTAGGGTTCGTAATGATGGGTGTAATCAGATGTGGGATACCCTCATATGCTGTCAGTTCTACGCGTTTAGGATCGACCATGACCAAACGTACTTGGTCTGGTGTTGCCCTCATCAAGATGGAGGTAATCATTGAGTTGACAAACGAGGATTTACCGGCACCGGTAGCACCAGCAACAAGCATATGTGGCATCTTTGCAAGGTTAGCTAGAACGAATCCGCCCTCAACGTCTTTACCCACACCCATAATCATGGGGTGGTCGTTATGGTGTGCTTGGCTCGAACGTAGTACGTCACCTAAAGCTACGGTTTCGCGGTCAGTATTAGGAATTTCGATACCAATTGCGGATTTACCGGGGATAGGGGAAAGAATGCGTACGTCTGCAGATGCCACGGCATAAGCAATGTTCTTGGATAGTGCAGTAACACGTTCAACTTTAGTGCCAGCACCTAGTTCGATTTCATAGCGAGTAACGGTAGGTCCTCGAGAGAATCCAGTCACTTCTGCGTCAACGTTGAATTGTTCAAGGACGTTCGTCAAAGATTCTACGACTTGAGCGTTGACCTCGGAGCTTTCTTTGGCAGGAGGTCCTGCCACCAGCATGGATTCTTCGGGCAGGGCGTAAGTGCCGGTGGATAGCGGTACGACCTGTTGCGGGCGAGCCTCTTGCACCGCTGGTTTAAGAGTGTTGTTTGTTAGCGGTGACTTTATTGCAGGTTTTTCGGCCACTTCGGGCTTTGGTGTTGCGGGCTTTGGTGTTGCGGTTTTTTCAGCCGGTGGAGGTGTTAGCTCTACTGGCGTGTTAGGTGGCTCTATATTAGCAACAGCAGGTTCTGGTGCGTCAAAGGACGGCTCAATGTAAGAAGTTGCAGGTTCTTCAGGCGTTGAGAATATCTTTTCGTGTTCTTGAGGTTCTTCTCGTCGCCCATGAACGATAGCAGCTTGTTGAGCTTGCGCTAAACGCTGAGCAGGAGCGTCAAGAGTGCTCGTTTCTTTTGTCGCCCACTGGTCTTGGTCAAAGAGTTTTGGTGTGGGTTGAGAAACAGTAGGTGTTTTTTTGTGAAGTTTTTGGGCAGAGGCGAGCGTCTCTAAGTTTTGTGTGTCAGGCTCGGTTCGTGCTGAACGGCGTTTAAAACGACCTTTTTGTGGTGGTGCAGCAGATTCTGAAGAGAGTTGTTCGTGCGGTTCTAGTTCTTCAGTGAGCAGAGCAGTTTCGAAGGCTTCATCTCCGTCGTAACGATCCAGTGAAGTGTCTCGGTGGGCATTTTTGCCAAAGCCTAACCAAGCGAGTAAGCCACGTGAAGAAGAGGGCTCTGAAGCTGTTGTTTCGTTCTCGTAGAGGTAACTACGGTCGTGGTACACCGGAACCTGTGATTCAACCTTATCTTCAGGTTCATGCTTTTTAGGCATTTTAGCAGGAGGCTCTCCTAAGAGAATCCCCATAATATGCACGAGACGAGGGCCAACATGGCGCAGTGGAGTCTTTGTCGCAATCAACAGACCTAAGGCAAAGACAAATCCGCAAAGAACCCATTCAAGAATGTTAATACCGCCAACAAGACGTACCGCAGGAGCAGAAACCACCAGCCCAACAACGCCACCGCCGTTCCACACTCCCTCAAAACCTTGAGCAAAGGTTGGAAAATCATTCAGTTTCGCGGCAACCATCGACGCTGCAACGAGCATAATCGTCAGCCCAGCAGCAATACGGTTATTCGAACGAACCTCTAACGGATGGCGGAAAATACGAACGGCGAAGAAGACCGCAAAGAAGGGAATGAGTAGAGCGCCTTGCCCCCATACTCCCCCTACAAGCACATGCCACCCATGCAGAGGAGTTTCAACCCAAGAGGGTAAAACAACGGTGCCCCATGCCCACCATTCAACACCGGCAGTAATAAGACCCATTAACAGAACGACTAAAGCTCCTCCGTCACGACGGTCTTCTGGTGCAATATCAGTGCGGAGTTCGCCCATACGTCGAATAGCCCCACCTATCAGGTGCGCAAAACCATTCCACGTACCAAGAATGGTACGAGAGAACCATGAAGGACGCTCAACTTTTGCTGTTGAACGTGCCGAAGAGCGCGAAGTAGTGCTCTTCTTTCGAGTTTGCGTGCGTGTTGAAGAACGCTTCGTGTTCGATTTCTGAGCTGATGCTGTTCTGCGTGCCATACATCCCGTAAGTTTTCAGTGGGTTCAAGCGGGTGAAACCTTCCCAAAGGTCGTTTCACCCGCTTGAATCATAACGAATAAAAACTAATAAGTTAAACCTTATCTTTAACTTATTCAGTTGTTGAAGTCTTTGCCGAAGGAGTGTCCAAAACCGTTGGCAAAATCATGGGTTTACGTCGCAGACGACGAGCAACCCACGAACCAATCGTACGGCGGACAATCTGCTGTAGTTGATGCGTCGTATGAACCTTCTCGGGAGCAAGATGCAACGCGTCTTCAAGAGCAGCGGTAATCTTAGGAGCAATATCTTCAAAGACAGAATCGTCTTCAGCGACTCCTCGAGCGTGAATGTCTGGCCCGAAGACCACGCGTTTTGCTTCACGATCAATCACAGCAACAACAGAGACAAAGCCTTCTTCACTCAAGACCAAGCGGTCTTTGAGGTCTTCTTCGGTAATTTCTCCCACCGAACGGCCATCAACATAAACGTAGTCGCAGCGTACTTGACCGACGATTTGAGCTACACCATCTGCCAAGTCAACAACAGTGCCGCCTTCACACAATAAGACGTTTTCTTCAGGAACACCCGTCTCAATTGCCAAATTACCATTTGCAATAAGATGTCGAACTTCACCGTGAACAGGCATAACGTTCTTAGGTTTGAGAATGTTATAGCAGTACAGCAACTCTCCAGCAGCCGCATGCCCAGAAACGTGAACTTTTGCGTTGCCCTTATGAATAACCTCAGCACCGAGCTTCAACAAAGAGTTAATAACGCGATAAACGCTCGTCTCATTACCGGGAATCAAAGAAGAAGCAAGAACAATAGTGTCACCTTGTTCAACCTGAATCTTATGATCCCCATTAGCCATACGAGATAAAGCTGCCATAGGCTCTCCCTGAGAACCGGTACACATCATGACGATTTCATCAGGACGGTATTGGTCAATTTTCTTCAAATCAACCAAAGTATTTGGAGGAACTTTCAAGTATCCCAATTTCTCGGCGATGGTCATATTACGGACCATAGAACGCCCCACCAACACTACTTTTCGACCACGCTCATGGGCAGCTTCAAGTACCTGTTGAACGCGGTGCACGTGAGAGGAGAAAGACGCCACAATAATACGCTGGGTAGCGTCACGGAAAACCTGAGAAAGAACCTTACCAATGTTCTTTTCAGTCGGGGTGAAACCAGGAACTTCAGCGTTGGTTGAATCTGGTAAGAAGAGGTCAATGCCTTCTTCTCCTAGACGCGCAAAATGGCGAAGGTCAGTGAGCCTACCGTCTAGAGGTAGCTGATCCATTTTAAAGTCGCCAGTATGAAGTACTTTACCGGCAGCTGTACGAATGAATACTGCTAAAGCGTCTGGAATAGAGTGGTTAACAGCCACAAATTCGCATTCAAAAGGACCAATTTTTTCGGTCTGCCCCTCAACAACAGTGAGGGTATAGGGTTTGATGCGGTGTTCAGCAAGCTTCGCTTCAACCAACGCTAAAGTTAGCTGAGAACCAATCAACGGAATATCAGGGCGACGGCGCAATAGATACGGTACCGCACCGATATGGTCTTCATGTCCGTGGGTAAGGACAACTGCCGCGATGTCGTCAAGCCGGTCTTTGATGTAGTTCAAATCGGGCAGAATGAGGTCGACACCAGGCTGTGATTCTTCAGGGAAGAGCACACCACAGTCCACGATGAGAAGCTGACCGTTAATCTCATATACGGTCATGTTACGTCCGACTTCGCCTAACCCGCCAAGAGGAACAACACGTAGAGTGTCTTTTTTCAACTTTTTAGGTTGGCGAAGTTCTGTATCAAATACTGCCAATATTATGTCCTTCAATATATGTCATGGCAAAAGCGAGTCCACAAACTAGAAGAGTTCATGAACCCGCTTCATCCGAGTTTTTAGCGAATAAGAGTGGAAGCTATCGACGATTGCTCTAGATAAGAACGCATGAGAGTCTCCTCTGTTTGCGTCGGCTCCACGTGTGGCAAGCGAACCGTTGGAGATTCCAAAAGTCCTTGCCATGTAAGAATCTTTTTGGCAGCTACACACCCTGGAACACACGACATCGTTGCCGTAACAATAGGAGTGAGCTCTCGATGCAACTGTTGCGCTCGAGATAAATCTTCAGCGACGACGGCATCAATCAATGTTCGGAATAATTGCGGTGCAATATGAGTTGTCACGCCGATCAGTCCGACAGCTCCCATAGCCAACCATGGCAAGGTGAGCCCGTCGTCACCAGAATAAAACTGTAAATCGGTTGTTGCCATCACTTCTGTTGCCGCAGAAAAGTCAGCCTTAGCGTCTTTGACAGCAACAATATTTTCGTGTTGAGCAAGCTTCTGGTAAGTAGCTGGAGCGATAGGGATACCCGCACGCCCAGGAATATCGTAAAGCATTACAGGAGTATGTACAGCATCTGCAATAGCGGTAAAATGCCCGAGCAAACCAGACTGAGTCGGTTTATTGTAATACGGTGTCACCACTAAAAGACCGTCAACACCAACTGCTTCAGCACGCTGAGCCAAATGCAAAGTATGGGCAGTATCATTAGAACCAACACCAGCAATAATCGTGGTACGCTGCCCCACCGCATCTTTGACGATACGGAAAACCCGCTCATTTTCTTCGTCTGTCATGGTGGAGTACTCGCCTGTTGTGCCACAAACAACTAACCCATCGTGACCATGATCAACAAGGTATTGTGCCAGTTGGGCTGTTTTTTCTTCATCAACAGAGCCGTCAGCAGAAAAAGGAGTCACCATAGCGGTGAGCATTCTGCCAAAAATCGGCTCAACAAACGTACCTTTAGTGTGGTTTAAGGACTCAGACATATTCTTTAGACTACCCTCTTTTGCTCAGTTTTTGTATTTTGCCGACTCATCATCTCCGCTAACACCTCTACACCTCTAACGATGCGGGTGTTTTACCTTCAGATAAGGCGAGCGCTATACGTATAGATTTTCTGGCCCGTTTACGGTCTTTGAGTACTTCATAGATGCGTCCAAGAACAAACCAGTTCTTCCAGCTGTGGGGTTCGTGTTTAATACAATCTTCTACGCTATTAAAGAGCTCTTGGGCTTGTCCGTCATCTAATTGTTGGAGCAGCTCACGATACGAGTTGGAGGTGTCGTCGAGGTGGAGTTGTTGTTCAAGTTTTTCAACACGTATACCAAAGAGTATTTCTCGTATCATGGCCCACCCCCCTAGTATTGGTAGGCCTATCATGCCAGCGCCCATCAGATAACCGGTGGGTGTTCCTGCTTGGAATAAAGCCAGAGCATATCTCATGCTCATCAGTAGGTAAAGAGTGAGCGCGATAATGATAGCCCATGCAAAGGCTTTGGTTCGTCCGGTTACCTCCCAGAAGAGGAATAGAGCGCTACAGGCTAAAACCGCGATTAGAGAAAGTTTCGTGTGATTTTCTAAGGGCAGTATGAAGATGGTGAGGACTAAGAGCACGCATGCGCTCGCTGTGAAGTTTCGTAGCGAGTTCATGGTTTTTAGTTCAGTTCGAGGTAATGGTCGAGTCCGTGTGTTAAGCCAGGGTGAGAGCTGACTTTTCGGATGCCCAGTAATATCCCAGGCATGAACGAGGAACGGTCAAAGGAGTCGTGGCGGATGGTCAGCTGTTGCCCTTCGTCTCCGAGAAGTATCTCTTGACTTGCAGTGAGCCCTCGCAAGCGTACAGCGTGTACTCTGACGTCGTCGATGAGTGCTCCACGAGAGTTTCCGGTGTCTGTGACAGTAGCGTCAGGAGATACTGGCAGATTTGCTGTTTTGCGTGCTTGAGCTATTTTATGTGCGGTGTGTACGGCCGTACCAGATGGTGCATCAACTTTTTGTGGGTGGTGAAGTTCAATAATTTCTACTGATTCAAAGTATTGGGCTGCCCGTGCTGCAAATTCTGTGGCGAGAATGGCTCCGATGGCGAAGTTCGGGGCGATGAGCACTCCGGTTGTTGGATTTTGTGTCAGTTTTTCTGTAAGCCGGTTGAGTTTTTCTTCATCCCATCCGGTGGTTCCAACGACGGCGTGGATTCCGTGTTCAATAGCAAAATGGACGTTTTGTTCGGTGCTATTGGGGACGGTGAGATCTACCAGAATTTGTGCTTGCGCTTCAATCATCTTTTCTAGAGGATCGTGAGAACCGAGTTGAGCGACGAGTTCCATGTCAGGTGCGTTTTCTACGGCTCGTACGGCTTCTTGTCCCATTTTTCCGTAGGCTCCGGCGATGGCAACTTTCCAGGGGGTGCTCATGCTCACGTTTTCTCCTTGAGGTGTGTTTTGATGCAGGTAAGAGGGTCGTTATTCTCTTCGGCGTCTGTATAACACTCTAAATGTAGCGCAGAAAAATTGCGGATATATTCTCAACTGTGCCATAAACTTATACAGTTACTTCGTTTCTCGTGAAGTAACTCAGTAGGTAATTAGAGGTAACAGTTGAATCAAGAGCATGTCTTTTATTCCAGTGTTGACCCTGCAGAAGGCCAACGGAAGTATCGTCTACCTGGTTTAGATGGTTTACGAGCGTTAGCCGTATTGTGTGTGGTGGTCTATCACTTATGGCCCGGAGTTCTTCCAGGGGGCATGATTGGTGTCGATATTTTTTTCGTCATCTCCGGTTACCTCATTACTGCTTTGCTTTTGCGTGAAGGTGCCTACACCGGCAAGATGAACATCATTGATTTTTGGGTTCGTCGTGCTCGTCGACTCATTCCAGCGATTGTTCTGCTCATCATTGTTGTTGGTACGCTTACGCTCATCATTGGCCATGATGCGCAGGTGAATCTGGGGCGTCAAATTTTTGGTGCGTTCACTTTTTCTTCTAACTGGCTCTATATTTTTTCTGGCAATGATTATTTCACACAGACTTCCCCTGAGTTGCTCACTAATTTCTGGTCTTTAGCGGTTGAAGAGCAGTTTTATATTCTGTGGCCGGTAGTGCTTGTTATTGTTTTCATGTTTGTTTCGCGGTGGAGTCGTCGTGCGCTTATCCCCGTTATTTTGGGGTTGCTATCGGTTCTATTATGTGTTGTTCTCAACGTTTTCGAGGTTTCTCCAAACCGTATCTACTATGGTACGGATACGCATCTTTTTCCTTTGATGTTGGGTGTTCTTTTAGCGCTGATGATTCCGTGGAGCATGTATCCTCCAGCTGATTCTCGTTTATATCAGCTGGTCGGTTACGGGGAGCATTGGCAGGGTGCTTTACGTTCAGGTGCCGGTTGGTTAGCCCTTTTTGGTTTAGCACTTTATGCAACGCTTTTAGAACAGACCCAAATATTTTTTATGCCTGGTGGGTTGTTCTTTGCTGGTTTCCTAGCGTTGGCGGTGATTCAGGCTCTCTTACCTGACGTGCATAATCCTGCTTCAGATGTTCTACGTCAGGTTCTTTCGTGGGCTCCTTTAGTGTGGATTGGGCGACGTTCTTACGGTATTTACCTCTGGCATTGGCCGCTCTATGTTCTTGCACACTACACTTTTGGTGTCCATCAGAAATTTTGGGTTGAGTTCTTTGTTCTCTTTTTGACTTTAATCATTTCGGGCTTGTCATATATGTACGTTGAGGAGCCTATCCGCCAACACGGTTTTCTGGCATGTGCTTCCTCCGTGTGGGGTGCTTTCTCTGGCGCACAAAAAGTACCTTCTTTTGTGGCTTTAGGTGCGGTTCTTCTGTGTACTGCTGCTACCACAGCGGCAGTCATTACCGCACCCAAGACAACCTCTGCAGAAGATATTGTGGCAGCTGGAGCACAAGCGCAAAAGGCTCATGAAGAACATATCGCCGCCCCAAAGCCCACGCCTGCACCCGACGCTGATTCTGTGGCTGCTACGGAGAAAGAAAGCTCCTCTAAACAAGCGACGAGGAAGGAAGAGAATCCTTCGGTAACGGTTATTGGGGATTCAGTGTCTTTAGCTTCGGCAGAGGCCCTTCACGAGGCGTTGCCTGAAGCGATTATTGACGGAGAAGTCTCTCGCACTATCGTCAAAGCTTTCCCCGTGATTTCTCGTCTGAACGAGCATGGACAATTAGGTTCTGTTGTCGTACTTTCGGTAACAACTAATTCTACGTATTCGATGGAGGAGATTGACCAGCTCGTTAAAGATATTTCGGATCATGGTCAACGAAAAATTGTTCTTGTCACGGGTGCTGCTCCTGCGCATCTGACGTGGGTTCAAGATTCTAATAAGGTCATTAAAGAAGCTGCCGCAAAATATCCGAAGAATATTGTTGTTGCGGATTGGGCAAAGGCTGCTGAACATCATCCAGAGTATCTTGTCTCGGATGGGGTGCATCCTCAAGCTATCGGTCAAAAAGTTTATGCCCAAACTATTGCTACAGCAGTAGCTCAGGCGGAAAAAGATTTAGAGCGCCAAGATACGGCGGAGGAAGAGCCGGCAGAACCTGTTCAGCCAGCCACTTCCCCCGCATGGTAAAGGTCTTGTCGAGTATCTGATAGGCACACGAATCTGGAGTGTTCTATCGGACGATTGTTGTTGTCATCTCTTGTTGGGCGAGAAATTGTGCTAGCTCTTGTACCTGCTCTAAAGTGACCTCACATAATTTCTGGCTGCTTTCTTCTAACGTTCGATAGATACCTGAACCTAATTCGATAACCCCTAAACGAGTCATACGTGATTCAGGGCTTTCATAACCAAGCAACATAGAGCCTTGCATCTGCCCAATTACTTTTTTCAGCTCTTCTGGGTGTAGGCCGTCTTGAGCTAGCTTATCGAATTCTGTTCGGAGGATTTCTTGTACCTGTTCAGTTTTATCGGGTAAACATCCTGCGTACATACCAAAAATTCCGGCATCAGAGTATGAGTTCGAGAAGGCAGAGGTCGAATATGCTAGTCCACGTTTTTCACGAACTTCTTGGAAAAGACGTGAGGACATCCCTCCCCCAAAAGCTGAGTTTAAAATGTTCAGTGCATAGCGTCTATCGTCTTGAGAGATAATGCCGTGAACGCCCAATAAGATGTGTGTTTGTTCGCAACCTTTATCAATAATTTTGTGGTTTATTCCATCAGCGATGTGGCTGATTCCTTGAGCGCGTCGTTCAATAGGAGCAGTGTTCTCGGGTAGTTCCCAGCCGTACCGAGAGAATGCTTCGAGAACCTGTTGGACGACCTCGCGGTGTTCTAACCCACCAGCGGCGGTAATAACTAGCTGTTCAGGGGTGTAGTAGTGGCGGTAGTGTTCCCACACAGATTGGCGAGGTACATCTTCAATTTCGGTTACCGTACCGCCCACGGGTCGCCCTAATGGGTGTGTGCCAAGGAGTTGTTCTGTGAAACTTTCGAATGCTACGTCTACAGGGTCGTCTTGGCCCATAGCAAGTTCTTCAAGAATCACTTGGCGTTCTTTTTCTAAAAGTTCTTCATCCAGTAAAGAGTGCGCCAGCATATCTGCCATGACGTCTATGGCGAGGGGCATATCTTTTGTCAGAACTCGAGCATAGTAGCAGGTCTGTTCTTTTGCGGTGAAGGCGTTGGAGTCTCCGCCGACGCTGTCAAAGGCTTCGGCGATATCTAGAGCTGTTCGTTGAGCGGTTCCTTTGAAGAGGAGGTGTTCGAGGAAGTGGGTGGAACCGTACATTCCAGCTTGTTCATCTCGTGAGCCGACACCTACCCAAAAACCTAAAGAGACACTTTGTAATGCTGGCATTTTTTCGGTGATGACTCGAATACCACCAGGTAGAACAGAACGACGGACTTCGTGGCCGCCTTCTCCTTGTTCGATGATTTTTCCGTTTTCGTAGTCTAGTTCATCACGAAGTTCGTTCCATGAAGTTGGAAGCAATATAGCCATTATTCCCCTAAATGTGTGTGTTTTAAGTGTGTTATTCAGCCCGCTCAGCTTTTACCGTTAGATGGGGGGGTATGTTTTTGGGCGTTGTTCTAGAAAGGTTAAAAACTTATAAAAGAGTAGCCTGCACAAGTACACAAGACACTTATGCAGGCTACTGAAACAATACGCTACAGATGTAGCGTCTTTTCAGAGACGACCTACGAGATTATTCGTTGTCGTTTTCTTCTTCGTCGGTGTTTTCTTCGCCGGCGACGACAGGAGCAAGAGATAGCTTGCCACGATCATCGATTTTGGCGATTTCAACCTGAATCTTCTGTCCCACTGAGACAACGTCTTCAACATCGTTGACTCGTTTGCCGTCGTTGAGCTTACGAAGTTCAGAAATGTGCAACAGACCGTCTTTACCGGGGGTCAAAGAGATAAACGCCCCAAAAGTTGTGGTCTTGACGACGGTTCCGAGGTAGCGTTCGCCGACTTCGGGAACCTGTGGGTTCGCGATAGCATTCACTGCCGCACGAGCAGCTTCTGCTGAAGGCCCGTCCACTGCGCCGATGTAGACGGTTCCGTCATCTTCGATGGAGATATCGGTTCCGGTATCTTCTTGAATCTGGTTAATCATCTTGCCCTTAGGACCAATGACTTCACCAATCTTTGAGACAGGAACTTGTACCGAAATCACGCGAGGAGCGTAGTCGCTCATCTCGTCGGGGGCGTCGATAGCTGCGTTGAGAACTTCGAGGATATGAAGGCGTGCTTCACGAGCTTGAGTTAGCGCTGCGGCAAGAACAGATGCGGGGATGCCGTCGAGTTTGGTATCGAGCTGAATTGCGGTGACGAACTCGCTGGTTCCGGCAACTTTGAAGTCCATATCGCCTAGAGCATCTTCTGCGCCAAGGATGTCGGTCAATGCTGCGTAGCGGGTTTCTCCGTCAACCTCATCGGAGACAAGTCCCATAGCAATACCTGCAACAGGTGCACGTAGCGGTACGCCAGCGTTGAGTAGAGAAAGGGTTGAAGCACATACAGAACCCATAGATGTGGAGCCGTTGGAGCCAAGAGCTTCAGAAACCTGACGGATTGCGTAAGGGAACTCTTCACGAGAAGGCAGCACTGGTGTAAGCGCACGTTCTGCTAGAGCACCGTGTCCGATTTCGCGTCGTTTCGGTGAGCCCACACGGCCGGTTTCGCCGGTGGAGTATGGAGGGAAGTTGTAGTGATGGATGTAGCGTTTTGCTTTGACAGGGTGTAGAGAGTCAAGCTGCTGTTCCATCTTGAGCATGTTCAACGTGGTGACACCCATAATCTGGGTTTCTCCGCGTTCGAAGATTGCTGAGCCGTGTACGCGAGGAAGAACTTCAACTTCGGCGGTCAGCTGGCGGATATCGGTGAGACCACGTCCATCAATACGTACCTGTTCGGTAAGAATACGCTGACGCACCGTGTGTTTTGTCAAAGCGGCAAAAGCTGCTTCTACTTCGTCTTCACGGCCTTCGAACTCTTGTCCTTCAGCGGTAAGTGCTTCAAGTAGCGCAGTTTGTAGTTCTGTAGCAGCCTGTTCGCGTTCTTGTTTACCAGCGATAGAGTACACTTCAACGAGCTTGTCTGCTGCAAAGTTCTTGACAGCGTTGTCTACGTCTTCGTCGTGTGAACCGAAAGTTGGTAGATCAAGAGGCTCTTTACCTGCTTCATTCTTAAGGGCTAGCTGAGCTTCGCATAGCGCTTTGATGAAAGGTTTTGCTGCTTCGAGGCCTTGTGCAACAACCTCTTCAGTGGGTGCTTGCTGACCGTTATCTTTAATGAGTGTCCAAGAATTGTCGGTTGCTTCTGCTTCAACCATCATGATGGCAACGTCTTCTGTTCCATCAGCTTTGGTGACGATACGACCAGCAACAGCCATATCGAAAACGGCGTTTTCCAGCTGTGAATGTTTCGGGAAGCACACCCATTGTCCGTCGATGAGGGCGATACGCACACCACCGATAGGACCACTAAATGGAGCGCCCGATAGAGTGGTGGAGCATGATGCTGCGTTGATTGCTACGGTGTTGTAGATTTCGTCAGGGTCAATGGTCAGAACGGTAACGACTACTTGAACTTCGTTGCGGATACCTTTGGTGAAGGCTGGACGAAGTGGGCGGTCGATGAGGCGTGCTGCAAGGATTGCTTCGGTGGTGGGCCGTCCTTCACGGCGGAAGAATGAGCCAGGAATCTTTCCTGCTGCGTACATGCGTTCTTCGACGTCTACGGTCAGCGGGAAGAAGTCAAAGCCTTCGCGCGGGGATTTGCTAATAGCGGTAGCGGAAAGCAAGGTGGTGTCTTCGTCGATGGTGACGAGAGCTGAACCTGCTGCTTGTTTTGCGAGACGTCCAGTTTCAAAACGGACGGTACGAGTACCGAATTTTCCGTTGTCGATAATAGCTTCTGCAAATTTAATTTCGGGACCTTCCAAGGTTCCTCCATTTCTTCTCTGCCGGTATCTCTCTCAGACAAGATCGATCTTCGATGGAAGTTTTCGGCACACGCACGAGTTGATGTGGTGCTCCGCAAACCGCAACCGAGGACCGGTCAATCCTCTGAGTGAGTATCGGTTCTTATTTTTTGTTTTTAGTAGGTGACGGCTTTTGAGAGGTTTAGGAAACTCTCTAAAGCCGAAAGAGGGCGTCACCGACGTTTCATACTCTTATCGCCGTAGCCGTTAGAGTATGTTACACCGGTTTCGCCCTCCCAAAGTTTATTGTTTATCGGCGGATACCGAGACGCTCGATAAGAGCACGGTAACGTTCGATGTCAACACTCTTGAGGTAGCCAAGCATGTTGCGGCGACGACCAACGAGGATCATCAAGCCACGACGAGAGTGGTGATCGTGTTTGTGGAATTTCAAGTGTTCGGTCAAGTCGGTGATACGACGAGTCAAAACTGCAATCTGCACCTCGGGCGAACCGGTGTCACCTTCGTGAGTTGCGTATTCCTTGATAATTTCCTGTTTAACTGCGGGATCTAGCGCCACTGTTATAACTCCTAGAGTTAGTGCCGTGTACGGCCCGAACAACATTTTTGTTGTCGGGGATTCGTTATATTACGCCTCAGATTTAGCAACGCTAAGAGCCGAGAAGCAATAAGAACACTATGAGACAACCACGGACTGCAGTCTCATATCTCTCTTACTCTACCTGAAAGAAAACGCTAGGAGAACTACAGGAGCGAACTTCCTTGATTCTTTTTGACAAAAGTTACATAAAATACGCCAAGGAATACACACCAAATAGAACCAACAACCAGTGCTAAACGGGTATCTGCAAAGAACGCAAATTGCAGCACAATAAAGGCCATGAATGCCAATGCCACATAAGAGCCACGCGAAGAAACGTTATGCTGGCTCTTTCGCGCAAAAGCGATATGAGATAGGAGAATCATGACCCACACCATGACCGTTGCAAAAGTTGCAAGAGAAGCAACCACTAAGAACGCATTTTCAAAGAAGACGTTAACGAAAACACCCACGATAAGGACTAAACCTGTGCATACAACAGTCATGTAGGGAACCCCATTTTTCGCGGTACGAGTAAACGTCTGAGGTGCCATTTTTTGTTGGGCAAGACCATACAGCATACGACCAGCACCATAAACATCAGCGTTGATAGCAGAAACAGCCGCTGTGAGCACAACAAAGTTAAGAATATGAGCTGCTGCTGGAATACCTAATGCGCTAAAAATTTGTACGAAAGGTGAACTCTGCCCTTGAATCTGGTTCCAAGGAATCAAAGACATAATGACAGTTAGCGCTAAAACGTAGAAAAGAAGAATACGCACAGGCGTGGTATTGACGGCTTTCGGAATAGAAACTTGAGGATTTTCTGCTTCTCCAGCAGCAATACCAATTGTTTCAATACCACCGAAGGCGAACATCACGACGGTGAAGCAAGCGACAAAACCGGCAATACCGTGAGGGAAGAATCCCCCGTGACTCCAAAGATTTGTAATGGAGGCGGTGTTTCCGGCAACGGATTGGGTGCCGACGAGCATTAGCACAATACCACCGGCAATCATCGCAATAATTGCGCCGACTTTGATGGTGGTAAACCAGAACTCACTTTCTCCGAAAGCTTTAATCTGGACAAGGTTAATGGCCATGATGAGCAATAGAACTACGCCAATCCATACCCATGCAGGAGAAGATGGAAACCAAAACTGCATGTAAACGGCAAAAGCTGTCACGTCTGCAATAGCGACAAGTGCCATTTCAAATGCGTAGGTCCATCCGGTGGTGAAGCCTGCCCAAGGGCCAAGGTATCGAGTGGCGTATTCAGAGAATGCACCTGAGACAGGATGTGCTAGAGCCATCTGCCCCATCGCGCGCATGACCATAAAAACAGCTGCGCCACCGATCATATATGCCAAAAGGACGGAGGGCCCAGCAAGAGAAATGGCTGAGGCAGAACCGTAGAAGAGTCCGGTTCCGATGGCTGAACCGAGGGCGATAAAAAGGATGTGGCGAAGAGATAGTCCTCGCCTCAGCGCTGAGGAAGTATCCGGTGTTGATGGGGAGGCGGTAGCATTCATGAGCTATTCCTGAATAATTAGGGAATCAATCTGACCCCTCATTGTTACATAAATACACAAAATAATGCATAGTTATTCTCATATATGAGATATAAGAAACACTAAAACTCAAAAAACTACGACAACTACCGTCACAAAACCCCATACAAGACGTTAACGCCCCTGACGACCAAACACCACAGAGGCAGCAGCCGTCGCACCTGTTACAGCACACACCGAAGGCCACGCCCCAATCTTATGAGCAAGAACATGAGAATAACCAAAACTACCAAGATACACACCCGTTAAAGCAAGAGCAGTAGAGGTTCCCACATTCTTCTTCCACCCCGAATACGCAACAGCACCACCGGCAGCAAGCACAACACCACCAAGAGCACGAACACCCGTCACACGAGCAATCTTATAACCGCCCATCAAACCAGTAACGCTAGCAATCGTAGGAACCATCACGCTCATCTTATTCTCCTCAAAGGAATCACAGTCAATACATTTTTCTTGTATCGACCTGCCAAAAGTCATCTTCTGTAGTCTATGGTTCACTCCTGAGAAACACCAGAGTAAAACCCGAATAATCTCTCGCACCCCGCCCAAACAAGATGAGAGATACCCACCCCAGTAGCTAAAAACATAGAGGTGAGAGAGAATAAGACATATGGAACATACAACACCTGACCTACCAGAAGCATTCTCGCACGCTGTCATCGTCCAAGTCGCTATGGACGAAGAAGCTGCACCGCTACTCGATAGCACCGTCGAAGCGGCATCTAGCTACACCATCGGAGAAGCAAAGTTCTTCCCCCGCTACTATATGCACCAAGAAACAGCACACCCCATTTTGCTTGTGCGCTCAAAAATCGGGTTAGTTAATGCCGCCAGCGCGACCAGTTTCGCCCTCTCACAGATTAAACATCCCAGCGCAGTCCTATGCGGTGGAACAGCCGGAGGACTCCACCAAAACGTTAACGTTGGGGATGTCATCATCGGCACACAATACACCTACACCGATGCAGACGCCACCGCATTCGGGTACGAACGCGGACAAGTACCCAGCATGCCAACATACTACGACAGCAATACCGAACTCCTAGAGAATGCACGCACTGTAGAAGCAGAAAGCACTCACTCGGTCAAAATTGGATTAATGTTAGCTGGCGGTTCTTTCGTCACTGCACATAACGTCAAAGACACGCGAGCGGTCTTCCCCGCTGCCCTATCTACCGATATGGAAACCACCGCAATCGCCCAAGTATGCTACAGCTATCGCGTACCATTTATCGCAGTCCGATGCGTCTCAGATCTTTGCGGACCAGCTGCAGACCAAGATTTTCATCTTTCCATGGACATCGTCGCTCCACGTTCAGCGCAATACATACTCCGTATGATAGAAAAAATAAAGAAATAATTGTCAGGGGAAGGTTAAGATGCAAGACCACATTATGCGTGACGGAAATACTATTCCGCCCATCGGCTTAGGCACCTACGGTATGGACGATGTGCAAGCAGAAGTTGCCGTTGCAGAAGCTATCCGACGAGGCTACAGACTCATTGACACCGCACAAAACTATCGCAACGAACACGGTGTAGGGCAAGCTATTCAACGATGCGGAGTTGATCGAGAAGAACTTTTCGTCACCACCAAAATACCAGGGCGTGACCACGGCTTTGACGCCACGATTAATTCGGTTCACTCATCTTTAGAACGTCTCAAAGTTGAGTATCTTGACCTGTGCCTCATTCACTGGCCTAACCCTTCTCAAAACCTCTACGTACCCACGTGGAAAGCGTTAGTACGTATGCAAGAAGAAGGAAAAATTCGTTCTATCGGAGTCTCAAATTTCCTCCCCGAACATATTGAACGTATCGTGGCAGACAGCGGTGTCACCCCCGCCGTCAACCAAATTGAGCTAAGCCCCTTCTACCGTCAAAAAGAGCTCTCCGAGTACAACGCACAAAATGCAATTATTACCCAATGCTGGTCGCCCCTAGGCCGTATGAAAACCCTCAAAAATGACGCAGTATTTGCTGACATTGCACAACAGCTTGGGGTCACCCCAGCACAGGTTGCACTTCGCTGGGCAGTACAACAACAGATGGTACCTATCCCTAAGAGTGCTAACCCACAACGCATGGAAGAGAATATCGACGTCTTCACGTGGGAACTCAACCCTGAACAGATGAAACGTATTACCGAATACGATAAAGTCGCTCCGTGCAAAGGGTACGATCCACGAGAGCACGAAGAAATGTAAAAAATCCTTGACCATACACGTGGGGGTGAACCTGTAACGGTTCACCCCCACGTGTATATTCACGACTATTCTAAGCTGATACGTCTTTCGATAAGAGAACACGTTCAGCATCAACGACGTCTTGAGCAATCTGTTCAACCAAAGCGTCAACACCGGTATAAGCAACCATGTCCCGAAGATGCTCCGTAAACTCTAAAACAACATGTTGGCCATAAAGATTAAAGTTTTCAATAGGCTCATCAGGACGACCTAACACATGAGCCTCAACTTGTCGGCGTGTAATACCTTCAAACGTTGGATTCGTCCCAACCGATGTTGCCACAGGGTGACGAGTTCCCTGTTCATCTATCAGCCATCCTGCATAAACGCCATCAGCTGGTATGAAGCCTTCAGCCTCAGCAGACATATTTGCCGTGGGAAAACCTAATAAACGTCCACGAGCTGCACCATGAACAATCTCTCCACGCATACGGTGAGGACGCCCTAGAAGCTCGGCAGCCTGACGTACCTTACCCTGCGCTAATAATTCACGAATACGGGTCGAGGACACTCGCTGCCCATCACCTGTTTTAAGGTCGGAAATGGTCACAACGTCAAACCCATAACGTTGCCCAAGCTGGCGCATCGTAGCTAAATCGCCATTATTATTCCGCCCAAAACGTACGTCTTCACCAATCACCACATATTTAGCGTTAAGAGATTGTATGAAAGTAGACTCTACGAAATCTTCAGGACTTTGAAGAGAAAAATCGTGAGTGTATTCCATGAGAAGATAATGGTCAATACCCACCTCTTCTAAGAAAATTTGGCGATCTTCTTGACCCATAATCTCTTCCAAAGAAACCTCTGGACGATGAACCCGCGCTGGGTGAGGGTCAAAAGAAATAGCAACCGACCGCAACGCATGTTTTTGCGCATACTCAACAACAGTTTTGAGTACAGCAACATGACCGGTATGCACACCGTCAAAGTTCCCTAAAGTCACCACAGAAGGTGCACCTTGTTCAGGTATATCGTTGAGATGACGGTAGACGTCCACAGTTCTCCTTGAGTTTGGTTCTCTTATCTCTATCCTACGCAATGAACCCCGTACCACAAGAACACATCACGGTTCAGGACACACTCACAGAAAAGTTTCAGAGCTTACGAGCTGGTATAGCATGCACCATTAAGGTGTAGAAAGCTTCCGAGTACGCATCAACCACCAAAGACCAACGATAGGCAATACCAACGGTATATACCCATACCCTTGACCGAAGTGAGACCACACGCTCGCTAGAGGAAATAAGTCAGGGCGCGCATACGAAAGGATACTCACCGACACAACACCTACTAGTTCAAAGCTGACTGCCCCAACAGCGAGCTTCCATGAGGTTGCATCTTTTCGAGCAAGAAAAATAGTTGCCACAATATACACCACCGCAGAAATAGCAGAAAGTGTAATAGACACCGGAGCTTGGTCAAACTTACGAATCAGCTGGTATCCAGCTCGGGCAGTTGCAGACAAAGAAAACACCCAATAAATCACGATGAGTAGTCTGCCAAAGCCACGAGACTTTGTTGCGGGGAGATTAGACATATTCTCTTTTTCTCTTCTTATCTTTCGGAAAGAACCCGAGCACCATTATCAGGTGCATGGTAGTGTGACACCCCATCCGCCCTGCACTATAGAGCAGAAACGCTTCGGCCTAATAGTAGTACCAGAGCATATTCATCCGGTGCACCATCACAATCAGAACCGCGCCAGCTAACGCCAACACTAAAGTAGACCAACGGGTGCGTTCTGACAGTGACCAGAAAAAAGTTCCGGCAGGAATGAGCATCGCGGTGATGAGATAACCATAGTATTCTAACCAGTCTCCGCGAGGACCGTCAGTAGTTAGTTGCATGATCACTGAACCGATGAGATATATCACCAGCCATAGCTCAAGGATAAGAACAGAACCTTGAGACCAGTCATCGGGAACACGGCCTCGCAAAAACTGCCAACAACAGATGAGAGAAGATACCCCACCTAAAAGTGCAGTCCCCCAAAACCATAGGTCTAAACCAGCAAACATCATGCTTCTGGATCCTCAAATATTTTTCCTGATTCCCACACCAATAATGGAAAGCTCAAGACCTTTCCACGCTTCTTCTGGTTTTTTACCAACGCCACCAAGGTACCGTCAGGAGCAAAAACGGCTTCTACACCTTCAGTACGGGGGTGCTCATTCGGCTCTTGAGGGGCCACGTATAAAGCGACGTCCTCAGAGCGAGCTTTAATGGCTCGACCAAAAGAAATGTCTGTCGCTTCTTCTGCTAAGAGGGTACGAGAAGGGAAAATAGCTCGAACAGAATCTTCCAAAGAAATCAGCTGTATCTTCCCGTCAGTCTCTTCTTGGGCAGCCAGTTCTTCTAAAGGCACCGATTGTTCTAAGTTCACACTGCCAATGCGGGTACGACGTAATTCTGTCAAATACCCTCCGGTACCAAGACTCTTCCCTAAATCACGAGCCAAAGCACGTACGTACGTACCAGAAGAAACAGACACGTCAACACGTACATCAATGACAGGAACGATTGTATCGTCAGCATATTCTGATACGACATCATCAGATAGTTCACGGGACATCTGTCCGATATGTACCATCTGATGAGATATATCAAGTACCTCAAACGCCGCCACATGCACGGCACGCCCAGCAAGCTCAACGTCTTCACCTTGGTGGGCACGTGCATAAGAACGCACACCATCGACCTTAATAGCAGAAACTGATGAAGGTACTTGAATAATGTCTCCGGTCAGTTTCTGTGTCTGCTGAACAATATCTTCATCACGTATGGTCTTGAGATGTTCAGAAGAACATAACCAACGAAGCTGACCATCAAAATCGTCGCTATGAGTCGTACCACCCAGACGAATGGTTGCCGTATAGCTCTTCGACTCCCCCGTAATCCACGTCAACAGCTTAGTTGCTTTATTAACGCCTACGATGAGAACGCCCGTTGCCATAGGGTCTAAAGTTCCGGCATGTCCAACCCGTCGGGTCTGCGCTAAACGGCGCACTTTCCCAACGACATCATGACTCGTTAGACCTGCAGGTTTATCAATAACAACAATTCCCGAAGGTCCGTTAGGTGCTCGGCGTGCCACCGATTATGCTTCTTCGTCTTCGGTATCTTCAGCAGGTTTTTTATAAGGGTCAGCTTCACCTGCATATTGAGCTTGAGCAGATTCTTGTGCCAGAGCCTCATCACGGCTGCGTGCCTGACGCAACAACTCCTCAATATGAGAAGCATTGACCGGCACCTCGTCAGGAACAAAAGTTAATGTCGGAGTCAGACGAGCAGTAATATTTTTTCCTACCTCAGAACGCAAGATACCACGAGCTGATTCTAAAGCCGCTTTTGTTGATTCTTGTTCTTCGGGGGTGCCGTATACGGTGTAGTACACGGTTGCATGTTGCAAATCGTTGGTAACGCGAGCATCTGTTACTGTCACGAACCCTAGACGAGGGTCTTTAATGCGACGTTCTAGTGCCTGAGCCACAATCACTTTGATACGATCTGCCAAGCGTGCGGCGCGAGCTGCATCAGCCATCAGTCTCTCCTTGAAAAATAGTTTTAATATACCGGTTCTTATCTCAGTCTACCGGTTAAAGGTCAACGCACTCAAAAACTATCAAGGGTGAGAGCACAGATTCCCCTGCACTCTCACCCTTGATAGATTAGCGGAGTGAACCGCCACATCTATCTAACGTAGTGTTCACCCTAGCATCATATGTTTTTTAGACGCGTGGCTTTTCTCGGAGTTCCCACGTCTCAATGATGTCGCCTTCGTGAATATCGTTGAAGGATCCAAGTCCGATACCACACTCGTAGCCTTCACGAACTTCAGTAGCGTCATCTTTGAATCGTCGCAATGACTCGATGTTGAGGTTATCTGCAACAACGGAGCCATCACGAACCAGACGAGCCTTAGCGTTACGCTTGATAATTCCGTCTTTAACAATAGAACCAGCGATGTTACCCCACTTGGAAGAACGGAATACTTCGCGAATCTCAGCAGAACCAAGCTCCACTTCTTCGTATTCAGGTTTGAGCATGCCCTTGACAGCAAGCTCAATTTCTTCGATTGCACGGTAAATCACGGAGTAGAACTTCATTTCTACGCCTTCGCGTTCTGCCAGTTCTGCCACGCGTTCGGCCGGACGAACGTTGAAGCCAATAATCACAGCGTTATCAACGGTTGCAAGGTTCACGTCATTTTGAGTGATAGCACCAACACCACGGTGAATGATACGGAGCTGAACTTCATCTCCGCCAGCTTCAATCTTCATCAAGGACTCTTCAAGAGCTTCAACAGCACCTGAGACGTCACCCTTAATGATGAGGTTCAAGGTGTCCATCTTGCCTTCAGCAACTGCGTCATCGAAGGATTCCAAGGTGACGCGTTTACGACGGCTCGCAAGCTGTGCGTTACGGTCTGCAGCTTCACGCTTTTCAGCAATTTGACGTGCAGTACGTTCTTCTTCGGTGGAGATGAACGTATCGCCTGCACGAGGAACGGTAGAAAGACCAAGTACCTGAACTGGACGTGAAGGCCCAGCTTCTGTAAGGGCTTGACCGTTCTCATCGAACATTGCACGAACACGACCATAAGCCACACCGGCAACAATCGCATCACCAATATGCAAGGTACCGGACTGTACCAGCACAGTGGACACAGCGCCGCGTCCCTTGTCGAGGTTTGCTTCAATAGCAACGCCACGAGCTTCTTTATGGGGGTTCGCTTTAAGGACCATGGTGTTGTCTGCAGTGAGGCAGACAGCTTCCAAGAGAGCATCAATGTTGAGGTTATCGCGTGCTGAGACATCCACAAACATGGTGTCTCCACCGTATTCTTCAGGGATGAGGTCGTATTCAGTGAGCTGTCCACGAACCTTATCAGGTGAAGCGCCCTCTTTATCAATCTTGTTGACAGCCACAATCATAGGAACCTTAGCGGCCTGTGCGTGACGGATAGCTTCAACAGTCTGAGGCATTACGCCGTCGTCTGCTGCAACCACCAAAATTGCGATGTCAGTGACTTTAGCACCACGGGCACGCATTGCGGTGAACGCTTCGTGACCGGGAGTATCAATAAAGGTGATGGCTCGCTTTTCGCCTTCAACAGTCGTGTGAATCTGGTACGCGCCGATGTGCTGGGTAATACCGCCGGCTTCTCCCTCAATCACGTTCGTATTACGGATAGCGTCAAGCAAACGGGTTTTACCGTGGTCGACGTGACCCATAACAGTTACCACTGGAGGACGAACCTCTAGGACATCGTCATCTTCTGCAGCAGTTTCTGCTTCAAGGTTGATGTCGAAGGATTCAAAGAGTTCGCGTTCTTCGTCTTCAGGGGAAACGATTTTAACAACGTAACCGAGTTCTGCGCCGAGCAGTTCAAAGGTTTCTTCATCCAATGACTGAGTTTGCGTTGCCATTTCGCCAAGACGGAATAGCACGGTAATCAACGATGCAGGATTTGCATTGATTTTCTCAGCAAAGTCGGTAATAGATGCACCACGGCGAAGACGAACGAGAGTGTTTCCGTCACCGCGAGGAATCTGAACACCTGCCAAGTGCGGTAGTAGAATCTCTTCAAGGTCACGATTGATGCGTGCACGCTTCTTGCTCTTGCGTTTAGAGCCGGCACCTCCGCGGCCGAAAGCACCCTGCGCATTTCCACGTCCACCACCGGGGCCACCACGTCCTGGTCCGCGGTTGAATCCGCCACCGGAATTGCCGCCACGGCGAGAGTTGCCACCAGCGCCGCCACCACGAGGGCTAGCACCAGGGGTCATCTTCGTCGGCATCATATTAGGTGATGGACGGTTTGCTCCGCTACCTGCGTTAGCTGCAGGACGAGGAGCGTTATTACCCGCTGGGCGAGGAGCATTTGCACCACCGGAGCGAGGAGCATTATTACCTGCGGGGCGAGGAGCACCATTTCCGGCAGGACGTGGATTACGTCCACCACCGGGGCGTGCTCCAGCGTTTGCGCCACCGGGGCGAGGAGCGTTGTTGCCACCACGCTGGTTGCGTCCGCCACGAGCAGAAGCATTACCGCCACGTTCGGGGCGTCCACCGCGTTCAGAGCTCTTGCCCATTCCCTGTTGTGTAGAGAAGGGGTTGTTGCCGGGGCGAGGGCCAGGTTTAGGCCCAGGCTTAGCAGAGACAGCACCTGGTTTAGGGGTATTAGCCGGTGTGGGTGCCTGCTGAGCCATTCCCTGTTGCGTAGAGAAGGGGTTGTTGCCGGGGCGAGGACCAGAGGGCTTTGCAGAGCTCTTAGGCTGAGCGGGTTTCTCTGGCTGCGCTGCAGGCTTAGCAACAGGTGAAGGCTGAGAAGTTTTAGCTTCCGCAACTGGTGCTTTAGCTGGAGGTTTAGGTCCAGGTTTAACAGCTGAGCTGGTAGAAGGTTTAGGCGCAGGCTTCGCTGCACCTGTTGTTTTAGGGGAAGAACTCTTCTGCGGAGCTTTTTCAGCTTTTTCTGCAGAGTTTTCTTTCTTGGGGAACGCTGCACGTAGTTTTTTCTCTACGGGAGGTTCAACGGTCGAAGACGCACTTTTGACGAATTCGCCGAGTTCTTGAAGCTTTGCGACGGCTTCTTTAGAGGTGATACCGAGATCTTTCGCGATCTCGTGTACGCGGGGTTTAGCCACTTTTCTCCTGTCCTGGCTCACGCCGAGGACGGCGCGAACCTTCAGTACTTGAGATAAACGGGTGTATTACGGTTGTAACCACCCATCGTTTTGCCAGTGTCAGAGCACGTAATAGTACTCATCGTGCGGCACTCATAGGGTTTCCATCAGTTTTCTGACTCGCTTTCGAATAAGAAGTCGTCAAACTAGTTGACTTACATTAGTTCGCCACCCGACTCGCCTGATGACGAGCCGAGGAGAGCATCGCTGACGTTGATGTTTCGACAACGAGTTCTACGGCATTGACCCGTGTGCGGAACGCTCGATTGAAAGCCCCTTTTTTCTGGGCTTTATTCAAACATTCATGGTTATGGTGTAACCATGCTCCACGTCCGGGTAGTCGTCGTCGCATATCCCATACCACGCGAGGCGGTTGCCCCACGATGATATTGTCTAAAGCGACTCGGACCAATTCTTCTTGTGCTGTTACTTCACGGCATCCGATACAGGTTCGTTGGGGTTTCACGAGTATGGGCTCATCCCTTCTTGCTATATTCGGATATTCCATACCGTTTTCTAGTGTTAATAACTCACGAAAACGGTTGCGCCGATGGCGCATATTTTTAGTAACACCACTATCAGTCTATCGTTCTTCGTCGATAGAACTGAAACTTTGTTAGTTAACTCGCATTCTGCGTGTTATTCTTCGTCTTCTCCGATGGCTTGGTTATAACGGGATTCTGAAAGAATATCGATACGCCAACCAGTAAGTTTCGCAGCAAGACGAGCATTCTGACCTTCTTTACCAATAGCCAAAGAAAGCTGATCGTCAGGAACTACCGCACGCGCGGAGAAGGTTTTAGGGTCAATCACCGTTACATGTTTAACTCTTGCCGGTGAAAGGGCCGCAGAAATAAATTCTGTGGGGTCTTCAGAATAATCAACAATGTCGATTTTTTCATCGTTCAGTTCGGACATCACAGCACGTACGCGAGCGCCCATTTCTCCGATGCAAGAACCTTTGGGGTTGATACCAGGTTTGGTGGCGCGAACAGCAATTTTTGTGCGGTGTCCGGCTTCGCGGGCAACTTCCATGATTTCGACGAGGCCTTCTTGAATTTCTGGTACTTCGTGTTCAAAAAGTCCGCGCACAAAGTTGGGGTGTGTTCGAGAAAGTACGATAGAGGGGCCTTTAGGTCCACGTCGGGCTTCAAGAATATATGAGCGGAAGCGTAAACCGTGCGGGTAGCGTTCACCGGGGACTTGTTCGGAGGTCGGAAGAACTGCTTCGATAGTTCCTAAATCGACGTGTACCATGCGAGGGTTCGGGCCTTGTTGAACGATGCCAGAAACAATCTCTCCTTCTCGGTCACGGAATACACCGAGAACTTGAGAGTCTTGAGCGTCGCGGAGGCGTTGCTGAATAATCTGTCGAGCGGTAGAGGAAGCGATACGTCCGAAGTTATTGGGGGTATCGTCAAATTCCCCAATTTTTTCGTCGTTTTCGTCTAGTTCTGGTGCCCAGATAGTGACGGTTCCTGTGGTGAGGTCAATTTCTGCTCGTGATTCGCGAATGGCTCCAGGCTGTTTGTGATACGCCAGAAGTAGTGCGTTCTCGATCATGGGAATAACCTCGTCGAGGACGATATCCCCTTCTTTTTCGAGCTTTCGCAGGATGCTCAAATCAATATCCATGGCAGGCCTTTCCTTCTACAACAGACCGGGGCACGCGTGTACCCCGGCTCCGCCTTCTCTTACATTCAGGCGGAAGATACCGCATGAACCTTCGTGTTTAACGTTTTCTCTACTTAGTGATTCTAGCGAATTTTCCCACTAGTGATTGAATTCAATTTCTACTTTTGCGGCAGAAATTGCCTCCCATAGGAGTTTTTCGCTCTCTTTGTACGATTCTTTTTGACCTTTTTTCGTCTGTTTTTTACGGCGGATCACGGCTCCGTCTTCTTCGATGTCGTCGAGTCGAGCTAAAAATTGTTCGCCGGAGTCAAGAGTTATTTCGAGGAGACGGCCTCGAGCACGTTTCCAGTGTCGGAGTTCGGTGAGTGCACGTGTTGCACCAGGAGAGGAAACTTCTAGAGAGTATGGGACGTTTCCGTCTTCTGCTTCGTCGAGTGCACTCGAAAGAGCTCCAGAAATTTCAGCTAGGGTGTCTAAGGAGAGCATATCGGTGCGGTCTTCAGTGTAGTCAACGACAACTTCTAGAGTGCGGTGAGCACCAGAACCTTGAGCTTTAAGACTTTCAAGTACGCAGTCAAATTGTGCAACGACTGATTCGATTGTCTCTTTGACATCCTCGACATTGAGAAATGCGCCGTGTTGTTCGGGTGTAGATACTCGAGCTAAAGCACGTTCAGCTGCGCGACGCTCTCTAGCATTCATAGTATTCTTTTGAGAAGGTTGTACCATCAGCTACTTTCTTTTTCAGATTAAATCGAACTAGCGGTTAAGCCTACCGTCTATGGCGCTACTTTTTCTATGAGAACACCCCTAATACAGTGGTGTGTGAGAGCTAACGCAAAAAGAGAAGGTAGATTGGGCAGGTCGTACACTCTCAACACCAGTTATGACAGGAAAAGGTTGATACCACGATGAAATCTTCTACTTTAGCGAGCGCGTTAACAGGCAGTTCCCTTGCCATAGTTTTAGCGCTCGGGGTGTGGTCTCAGGTTGAGGAGCGTCATCAGGCAGAGTCTTTGGCACCGTACACTCGCATATCTACCGCTCTCATTGAGGTACAAGATTCTTTAGCTTCACAGCAAACTCCCGTATCTGATGAGCTAAAATCTTTGGTTCAACAACAACTAGATTCGTTACCTCATTCGGCAAATATTCTAGCGAGCAAGGATCGCCCCAAGGATGATTCTCCCTCGTGGGAGAAGATCTTTGATTCTTCTGTACAAAAGCTATATCACGAGGTTTTTATCAATGCAGATCAACAATCCGAAGCTCAAAATTTTGTTCGTTCTGAACCGTTAGAGTTTGTTCAGCAGTTACAAGATTTTGCTCAAGAACATCAGATTAAGCTTTCTGAGCTGAAAGCTCCAAAGACAGTTGCTTGCCGTCCTCTTTCAGAGCGTACTCCTGCCCCTGAGAGTATTACGCGTCTTCTGCAGACAAGCTATGCGTATCGTTATGCTAGTGAGGTCATTGGGGCAAGAACTGATGTTGAAGAGTTTTCTGCCCAAGAAATATCAGGTATTGAGCGTTTACAGCAGCAGGCGAAGGTCTTAGAGCAGCGTCTTGTTCAGGCGGTGTCTTGTCAGTATCAGTTACCGGCACAACAGGTTACGTATCCGGTTGATGTTGCACAAGGGTACACCTTTTTAGAAGAGCATTCTGATGCGGTGCAGAAGAATGCTTTGGCAGTTGTTGCTGATAGCACTGTACCTAGTGATGTTCCAGTTTTTCTTCTATCAACTCGTATTTTCTTAGAAGATTAGTTCTTCTGCTATTTTTAGGCGATGGCATAGATAAGGGTGTTCGTGCGGTTGTTATACCGTACGAACACCCTTATTCTAGTGCGTTTTATGCTCATGCACAGAGGTCTTCGGCCGTTATTTCGTGTTGTACTTGTGCAACGGCTTCATCAAGGTTTACTTCACGAGAGGAGCCGGTTCGGCGGTCACGAATTTCGATTTTTCCGTCTGCGTATCCGCGTCCAACAACAATGATGGTCGGTACACCGAGCAGTTCAGAGTCTTTAAATTTAACGCCGGGTGATACCTTCGGGCGGTCGTCAAAGATGACTTCGATTCCTGCAGCTTCAAGCTCATCAACAAGTTTCTGAGCGCCAGCAAGGATTTCTTCACCTTTTCCGGTTGCCACAACGTGTACGTCTGCTGGTGCGATGTTTCGAGGCCAGATAAGGCCCTTCTCATCATTATTTTTTTCTGCGATAGCAGCTAGTGCACGAGTGACGCCGACGCCGTAGGAGCCCATCGTAACGGTTTGTAGTTTTCCATCGTGGTCAAGGACTTTGAGCTCAAGTGCTTCAGCGTATTTACGGCCTAGCTGGAAAATATGTCCCATTTCGATGCCTCGTGCGGTGTATAGTTCGCCAGAGCCATCGGGCGCCATATCGCCTTCGCGTACTTCGCATGCTTCGATGACGGCATCTGCAACGAAGTCACGGCCTACAACAGCGTCATATACGTGGTGTTCAGCTTGGTTAGCGCCAGCAATCCAAGCACTTCCTTCTACGATACGTGGGTCAACATAGAAAGGAATACCTGTAGCAGATTCTTCACCTAAGAGTTGTTGCTCTCGTGATACACCTGGGCCAATATATCCCTTGACCAGTTGTGGAAAGTCTTTGAGGTCGTTCTCGTTTGCTGGTTCTACCTCAACTTCACCGCCAACACCTAGTAGCGTACCAATGTTCACCTCCACACGAGAAAGATCTACGTTACGGTCTCCGGGGATGCCGATAGCAGCCAGACGACGCTCTCCATCAGGCAAAATAACCGCAACAATCAGGGTTTTGAGGGTATCTTTTGCTTCCCATGGGCGGTTCTCACGAGGGTAAAGCTCGTTTGATACCTGCACTAGAGATTCAATGGTGGTCGCTTGAGGTGTTTGGCGGACGCTTGCTGCCGGTGTGTTACTCGCATCTACAGTTTCTAGCGGGTAAGTAGTGACAGCTTCAACGTTTGCAGCATACCCGCCAGCAGAACGTACGAAGGTATCTTCACCGATGGGTGTTGGGTGCAAGAATTCTTCGGAGCGAGAGCCACCCATAGCACCAGATTGTGCTTGGACAATGACGATTTCTAGTCCGAGTCGTTCAAAGATACGCTGATAGGCGCCACGGTGTGCGTTATAGGCTTCTTCGAGTCCGCTGTCGTCAAGGTTGAAAGAATAGGAGTCTTTCATGACGAATTCGCGGCCACGCAAAAGTCCAGCACGTGGGCGTGCTTCGTCACGGTATTTTGTTTGGATTTGGTAGAGGTAGACGGGGAGGTCTTTGTACGAGGTGTAGAGGTCTTTGACGAGGAGTGTGAACATTTCCTCGTGGGTGGGGGCAAGGAGCATATCTGCACCTTTGCGGTCTTTGAGTCGGAAGAGGTTATCTCCGTATTCATCCCAACGGTTCGTGGCTTCGTAGGGTTCGCGTGGGAGCAGTGCTGGAAAATGTACTTCTTGGGCGCCGATAGCGTTCATTTCTTCGCGGACGATGTTCTGTACTTTGTTGAGCACCGAGAGCCCTAGTGGTAGCCATGTGTAAATACCTGGTGCGGCACGGCGAATGTATCCGGCACGAACTAGGAGTTTATGGCTGATAACTTCTGCATCGGAGGGGTCATCGCGCAGGGTGCGCAAAAAGAGTTGTGAAAGGCGAATAGCCACCAAAATCATCCATTCTTATTGTGGGGTGCTCATGAGTGTTTATGACACTTGTTGAGGAATATTTGTACTTATTTTAGCGTAGATGCTCTGTTGATGATGTTCCTTAACGGGGCAAGGCACCGACGATGTTGCGGGATAAGAAACGATAGTTTTTTAGAACGTGATGGTAGCGAAGGTACCATATTGTTCCATACCAAGGCTTTGATATAAGCGGTATGCAGGCTGGTTATGGTTATTGACGTACAAGCTAATATGAGGGAATCGTGGGCGGATTAGTTCAATAGCTTGAGCGAGTAAAGGTGCAGAAAGCCCTACCCCACGATAAGCAGGGTGTAACCAGACCCCTTGTATTTGGCAGAGGTCTGAGTACGCTAACCCAAGGTCTGCTTTGAAGATGACAACACCGTCATCGTTTGTAGCGACGAGACTTCTCCCTGTTCTGATGTATTCTTCAACTCGTTGAGCGTATCCGATGGCGTCTCTGTCCATCGGGTCGTAGCCGATTTCTTCGATGAACATTGCAACGGAGGCTTTGAGCAGTGAGTCTCGGTCGGAGGTGCGCGCCCAGCGGACGGGGTTCTCTGCAATGGGTGGGACGTCAAGAGTTACCTGGAGAGGTTGAATTTTTTGTGTGGTGAGTGTTTCTAAAGATTTTTGTGGGTCGAGGTACAGTAGCGGTTGATTTTCACATACCGAATGTGGTGTTCCTGTTTTAGATTGAAGCAGTGACCATAGCCCCAGTGCATCTTCTGCTTCTCCGATGATGCAAGCAATGTATTTGAGCGAACGAGCAATAACAGTGCTGACGTGTTTACGGTACTCCTTGGGGATTAGGATGGGTACGCAGTTTGACCCTAGCCAGAAGGCTCCAACCATGGTGAAAAAAGTTGCGGGTTGTTCTTGAGAGCCTTTTTCTGCAGAGTCAAGAATCTCGTTGGGTAAAGGAATGGGGCGTAATAGTTCTGGAGTAATTTTTTCGACGAGTTTTCCGGTGATTCTTTTGACGGTATGCCCGATTTTTTCACTACCGCCTAGTGGTTTCCGGTCTTCTTCTGACGTGCCGTAGGTGAGTTCTACACCGTGCTGAGCTAATGGTGCGTTCTCGTAGACGGGGAGGAAGATTCCCATAAACCCATAGTTGTGGCGGTATCCGCTCAGTGCTGAGGGTGTTGGCAGTCCGAAGCGTTCTAGATGTTCTGAGGCATATAGGTTTTTAATGGGGTCAAGGGCTATCATCTTTTCGAGTTCGTCCCAGTCATCGGTGGTCAGTGGACGAATCAAGACATCGTCTGTGTTGCGTTGAAAAAATGAGAGCACTGTAACAGCAGCTTTCTTCGGGTTGGGCGTACAACACTGGTCAGGGTTTTAGTATTTCCCTGACCAGTAGTTGCGGTGTTATTTAACGATGACTTGTGCGCCAGGCCCGTCTTCTGGGATGTATTCGCCGTTAGCTTCCATTTCTTCGGCGATACGGTTGGCTTCTTCGATGAGAGTTTCAACGATTTGGTCTTCGGGTACGGTCTTGATGACTTCACCTTTGACGAAGATTTGTCCTTTGCCGTTTCCTGATGCGACACCAAGATCTGCTTCGCGGGCTTCACCGGGGCCGTTCACAACACAGCCCATGACGGCAACACGAAGTGGCACTTTCATGCCTTCGAGCCCCTTGGTGACGTTTTCTGCTAATTCCCAAACGTTGACTTGTGCTCGTCCGCAGGAGGGACAAGATACGATGTCGAGTTTTCGGGGGCGGAGGTTGAGCGATTCAAGAATCTGTGAACCCACTTTGACTTCTTCAACGGGAGGAGCAGAAAGCGACACTCGGATAGTGTCACCGATGCCTTGAGACAGGAGCGCCCCGAAAGCCGTTGCGGATTTGATAGTGCCTTGGAAAGCTGGCCCAGCTTCGGTAACGCCTAAATGCAAGGGCCAGTCTCCACGTTCTGCAAGACGTTTATAGGCTTCGACCATGACGACGGGGTCGTTGTGTTTAACGGAGATTTTGAAATCGTAGAAGTCGTGTTCTTCAAAGAGTGAGGCTTCCCAGACTGCTGATTCTACGAGAGCGTCGGGAGTTGCTTTGCCGTATTTTTGGAGGAGGCGCTTGTCGAGGGATCCAGCGTTAACACCGATACGGATGGAGGTTCCGTGGTCATTTGCCATCTGCGCGATTTCTTTGACTTGGTCATCGAATTGGCGGATGTTTCCGGGGTTAACGCGAACGGCTCCACAGCCTGCTTCAATGGCGGCGTACACGTATTTGGGTTTGAAGTGGATATCTGCGATAACGGGGATTTGTGATTGTTTCGCAATGATAGGGAGCGCTTCTGCGTCTTTGTCGGTGGGGCAGGCGACACGTACGATATCGCAACCGGCAGCGGTAAGTTCAGCAATTTGTTGGAGGGTTGCACCAATGTCGTGTGTCTTGGTGGTTGTCATTGATTGCACCGACACCGGAGAGTTTGAGCCTACGCCTACGGAACCGACTTTGAATTGTCGGGTTTTGCGGCGGGGCGCAAGTGTAAGCGGGGCGGGTGCGGGCATACCTAAACTGACCGAAGCCAAGATGTTCCTCCAAAGACTTGTCGGTGGTGCGCGATGCGCACCGATACCGTTATCTATTGTGCACTAGATACCGGTGTTTTTTCGAATGCAGTGGGCTTCGCTACGAGTTTCTGCTGTAGATATAGCTCTCAGCGCAATGTTAAGAGCGTCAGTGTTGGTTTGTTCTTCCACGATATACAGCCCTTATGAGAGCGACTGTCGGTTTTGTCACAGATAATATTTTTAGAAAATATTAATGGGCTTGATGAGATCAGCAAGGATGAGCACCACAGACATCAGGATGAATGCTCCAGCAACAACCCATGTCAGTGGAAGAAGCTTTACGGGGTCAAAGGGTCCGGGATCTGCTTTTCCTCTCAGACGTGCCCAGCCTTTTCGGAGGCCCTCCCATAGCGCTCCAGCTACGTGTCCACCGTCAAGTGGCAGAAGTGGGATGAGGTTGAAGACGAATAGCATGAGGTTCATGGAACCGATTAGAGAAATGAGCGTAGCGCTTTTAGAACGTAAATCGATGCGGTCTGTTGCTGCAATTTCGCCAGCTGCTCGACCTACACCAACAACAGAAACCGGTGAGTCTGCGGGGCGTTCGCTTCCTGTTACCAGCGATTCACCCACGGCAAATACGCGTGCTGGCAGTTTGAGAACTGTTGCGCCAATACGTTCGAGGGTGTTCCCCACTTCGGGGAGAACTTGGCTAATATGCCCTGGTGTTAGTTCGCTAGTGGGGCTGACGCCGATAAATCCGACGGTCATAGTTTTGTAGGTTCCGTCGGGGTTCTTTTCATATTGTCCTGTGAGTTGGTTATAGACCGGTCTCACCGTTTCCAACGGGGTGATGGTCAGTTCTCGGGTTTGTCCATCTTTTTCAACGGTTACTGGAACAGCGTGGTTTGCGTTCCGTTGAATGAGAGAGGTGAGCTGTTCCCACGAGGTGACCTGTTCACCGGCAAAAACAGTAATAGTATCTCCAGCTATAAGACCTGCCGCGTGTGCTGGAGAATCGGGATCTGTATTGGTGCAGCTGGCACGGTTGGCTTGGTCTACGTTAGTGGCAGTGACGGTATGTACGCATTGTGAGATGGTTTCGATGGTGGTTGTGGGCTGGTATTTTCCAAAGCCGAGGATGAGCACTGCCATGCAGAGAACCCCAATGAGGAGGTTCATGGTGGGCCCGCCGAGCATGATGATAATGCGTTTGTAGACTGGCAGTTGGTAGAACAATCGGCCGTCGTCGTTTGGCGTGATACGTTCGGCGTCGATATCGCGTGCGTCTTGGTAAATCTGCGATAGGCGGTTGTGACGAGTGGTTTTTGAGGCGGGTGGGTACATCCCAATCATTGATATGTATCCGCCAAGAGGGATGGCTTTGATTCCGTATTCGGTTTCGCCTACTTTTCGGGAGAAGATGGTTGAGCCGAACCCAATCATGTATTGAGGCACTCTGACGTTGAAGAGTTTTGCGGGGACGAGGTGCCCTATTTCGTGTAAAGCGATAGAGAGAATGATGGCGAGTGTCATGATGACAACTCCCCCAATAAATAAGGCGGTACCCATGTTTGTTTCCTCTCTGCGCTGTTCGTGGTGAAATTCTTTAAACTTCACCTATCAAACCATGTTTTCGAGTGTTGTGGCAGTGCTACGCACCGTGCATTGAGCTAGTACACAGTTTTTTCTGGGATGTTAAGCGTAGTTTTTACAGTATTTTTGGTGGTTATTGTGTGCGGGGCCGAGGCGTGAGTGTTATTTGTGCAGGTTGTTCCCCTCCCTCCATAAAACAACACAAGAAAAGATGAAACCATAAGAACACAATCTCCTTATGGTCACAAAAACCCTCTGCGCAACACCTTGCAGAACTTTAACTATATGTCACCAACACAAAAACTTCACAAAAGAACACAATAGACGTTACGTATCACATAAATGCACAATAACATTTTCTAATATTTTTAAAACAGCTAGTCAAAGCATGTTTATTAATGAGATATAGAAATCGTCATTACCGCAAAACCACCACACCTTTTAACATTCAACAGCTCAATAGATACGATAAAAACGTCACATAAAAACACCGCACACACAAATAAACGCGGTACCGCAAACAGGAGTGCAGACATGACCGTTCCCACGGAATCGCACACAGCAGAGCACGACATCTTCGCCGTCGCATGGAAAGATTTCACACCAGGCCCATGGCAAGAACATGTAGACCTCAGAGACTTCATCCAACGCAACTACACCCCCTATGAAGGCGACGCTTCCTTCCTCGCCGGCCCCACCGACAAAACACTCAGAGTCTGGGACACCCTCGAAAAGAAATACCTCTCTGTAGAACGCAAACAACGCGTCTATGACGTCGACACCAACACCCCTGCAGAAATCGACGCATTCCCTGCCGGCTACATCAGCGAAGACGACGACGTCTGCGTCGGACTACAAACAGACGTCCCCCTCAAACGCGCCATGATGCCCAACGGCGGCTGGCGCATGGTCGAAACCGCCATCAAAGAAGCCGGCAAAGAACCCAACCCAGACATCAAAAAAATATTTACCGAATACCGCAAAACCCACAACGACGCAGTATTCGACATCTACACCCCACGTATCCGAGCAGCCCGTTCATCACACATCATCACCGGCTTACCCGATGCCTACGGACGTGGACGCATCATCGGCGACTACCGCCGTGTAGCACTCTACGGCGTAGACTTCCTCATCCGAGAAAAAGAAGCCGACAAACACAAAGTCGCTGACCAAGGATTCTCCGAACACTGGGCACGATACCGCGAAGAACACTCAGAACAAATCAAAGCCCTCAAACGACTCAAGAACATGGCACAAGCCTACGGATTCGACATCTCAGGGCCCGCAAAAAACGCACAAGAAGCCGTCCAATGGACCTACTTCGCATACCTCGCATCCGTCAAATCACAAGACGGCGCCGCTATGTCCATCGGACGACTCTCTGGCTTCCTCGACATCTACTTCGAACGAGATCTCGCCAACGGAACCATCACCGAATCTGATGCACAAGAAATGATCGACGCGCTCGTTATCAAACTACGCATCGTCCGCTTCTTACGCACCATCGACTACGATCAAATCTTCTCAGGAGACCCATACTGGGCAACATGGTCCGATGCAGGATTCGGAGACGACGGACGAACCCTCGTCGTCAAAACATCCTTCCGACTCCTACAGACTCTACGCAACCTCGGACCAGCCCCAGAACCAAATATCACCATCTTCTGGGACGAAAAACTTCCCGCAGGATATAAAGAGTTCTGCTCCGCTATCTCCATCGAAACATCCTCCATCCAATACGAGTCCGACCCACAAATCCGAAACACTTGGGGAGACGACGCCGCCATTGCATGCTGTGTATCCCCCATGAAGGTCGGAAAACAAATGCAATTCTTTGGTGCTCGTGTCAACGCTGCTAAAGCATTGCTTTACGCAATCAACGGTGGACGAGACGAGATGAGCGGGAAGCTCATCGTTGAAGGGTACGAACCCATCACCGGTGACGGGCCTCTCGACTTTGACGAAGTCTGGCAAAAGTATGAAGAAATGCTCGATTGGGTGATTGCAACATACGTTGAAGCACTCAACATCATTCACTACTGCCACGATAAATACGCTTATGAAGCTATTGAGATGGCGCTTCACGATTCCGACGTCATTCGAGCTATGGGATGCGGTATCGCTGGGCTATCCATTGTTGCGGACTCACTATCAGCTATTAAATATGCGAAAGTTACTCCAGTCCGCGACGAAACAGGACTCATCGTTGATTACATCACCGAAGGAGACTTCCCCGCATACGGAAACGACGATGACAGAGCAGACGATATTGCTGCAACAATCGTTCACACTGTCATGAGCAAGATTAAAGCTATCCCGCTTTATCGTGATGCTATCCCCACCCAGTCAGTGCTCACGATTACCTCAAACGTTGTCTACGGTAAAGCTACCGGAAACTTCCCTTCCGGACACCGTGCAGGAACACCCTTCTCCCCCGGCGCAAACCCCGAAAACGGTATGGATACACACGGCATGGTGGCTTCCATGCTTTCTGTTGGCAAACTTGACTATCAAGATGCTCTCGACGGTATCTCGTTGACCAACACCATCACCCCCACCGCATTGGGACGCACCAAAGAAGAACAGGTTCAGAACCTTGTAGGAATCCTTGATGCAGGATTCTTACCAGAAGAAGACTAACCGCATATAACGGTCACCCCATGGGTTACCTCGTGTTGGTATATGCCCTCATGCTGAGGCATATACCAACACATCACTTGAAAAATCTAAGGAGAAAATTATCATGGCAGTCAAAACCTTTGAAGAACGTCTTGCAGAGATGAAAGCTAACCGAGCTAACGTCCCGGCAGATCAGCATGGCCTATACCATGCAAATATCAACGTCCTCAACCGTGAGACCCTCGAAGACGCAATGGAAAACCCCGATAAATACCCAAACCTCACCGTTCGAGTCTCTGGGTATGCCGTAAACTTTGTGCGTTTGACACGTGAGCAGCAACTTGACGTTCTCTCACGGACTTTCCATCAGAGTGCATAACTCTCTTCCGCTGGTTAATGATGTCTACATCAACAGTAGAAACGATGCCGTTGGGGGAACAAGGCTTTGCTCCCCCAGCGTCTCGTCATGCAGGAGCTGGAACGTGGGGTCTTGGTGAACTCACCGATTTAGAACGAAGCGAACAGCTTAAAAGAATGAGAGAAGGGAAGTTAGGTTCTGTTCATTCTTGGGAGTTGGTTACCGCGGTAGATGGGCCTGGCACCCGTATGACAGTTTTTATGAATGGTTGCCCGTTGCGGTGCGTGTACTGTCATAATCCAGATACGTTTAACATGCGTGATGGTCAGCCAGTTGAGGCTCAAGAATTGCTCAAACGTATCAAGCGTTATCGCAAAATTTTTAAATCTACCGGTGGTGGTTTGACCATTTCTGGTGGAGAAGTTCTCATGCAACGTGCTTTTGCGTGGAATGTTCTTATGGGCGCTAAATCTTTAGGTATCCATACATGTATTGATACTTCTGGTTATTTAGGTGCAGCAGCTACCGATGATTTTCTTGAGTCAGTAGATTTAGTTCTTCTTGATGTTAAAGCTGGCGATGAGGAAACCTACCATCGTGTGACAGGACGACGTTTACAACCAACTATTGATTTTGGTGATAGGCTCAATGCTCTGGGCAAAGATGTGTGGATTCGTTTTGTGTCAGTGCCTGGTTACACCGACTCTTATGAGAATGTTGAGAACGTTGCAGATATTGTATGCCGTTGGCCTCGTTCTGTTCGCAGAGTTGAAGTTTTACCTTTTCACCAGATGGGAACAGATAAATGGCGTTCTTTGGGTCTTGACTACAAGCTTGAAGAGGTGCGTCCTCCTAGCAAAGAAGAAACAGAGCGGGTACGCCAACAATTTCGGGACCGCGGACTTACCGTCTACTAAGGTGAGTGTTACTGGGATTCCGCATTTTTTGGATAGCTCAGGCGAATAAGTATTGTTAAAGACCACGGCGGCAAGTTCTCAAGGAGCTTGCCGCCGTGGTCAACACGTTTTGGTACATCTACTATTGTGCCAGTATTTCGCCGGCACGTATACGTGCCCAGCGCTCTGCTTCTAAAACTGAGTCCAAGGTCAAGTTTTTTTCGGAACAATATGCACTTGAGGATTCGTGTTCGTCCAGTACTTTTTGAACAGTATCAATCATCGCGGTAAAAGAAATTTTCTTCGCATGGAAGGCTTCTACAGCTTCTTCATTCGCAGCATTAAATACCGCAGGGAAGGTTCCTCCACGACGTCCAGCTTCTTTAATGATACGAACAGCTGGGAACGCTTCTTCATCAAGAGGTTCGAAAGTCCATTTCTGTGCGGTATTCCAGTTACAGGCGGGTGCAACGCGAGGGATACGATACGGCCAGGTAAGACCTAACGCAATGGGTAAAAGCATGGTCGGTGGGCTAGCTTGGGCAATGGTCGTACCGTCAATAAATTGGACCATAGAATGTACCACTGATTGCGGGTGTACCGTCACATCAATATGGTCAAGGTCTATACCGAACAGGTAGTGTGCTTCTAGTACCTCAAGAGCTTTATTGACCATCGAAGCAGAGTTTGTAGTGACCACTTTGCCCATGTCCCACGTAGGGTGAGCTAGGGCTTGCTCAGGGGTCACATGTTGTAGTTGTTCTTTGGTCATGCCACGAAATGGCCCGCCCGATGCGGTGAGGATTAAACGTTCAATTTCGCTATCGTGACCAGCGCCTAGTGCCTGCGCCAAAGCAGAATGTTCAGAATCAACAGGGATAAGTGGCTGTTCAAGGGATGATTGATCTACTGCTTGGCGGACTAAAGCTCCACCAGCGATGAGAGACTCTTTATTTGCTAATGCAACCTGAGCACCAGAGGCTAAGCCTGCTAGGGTGGGGCGTAAACCGATGGAACCGGTGATTCCGTTCAGTACTATATCTGCACCGCAGCTCGCAGCTTCAGAAGATGCGTTTTCGCCGCAGATAATCTGTGGGCTGTACCCAGATAATCCATGTGCTGTGCTGTGCTGTTGGATGAGTTCTTGTAAGGTGATACGGTCTTGTTCTGTTCCGCTCGTTGCAACCAGTTCTGCACGGGTCTCTACCGCTTGTTGTGCTAATAGTTCTAGGGAGTTTCTTCCGGCAGAGAGAGCTTTGACACGAAGGGGGGCACCCTCATCGTGTAGGTGCGTTTGAGAAAGGGTGCATAAGTGCCGTAGTACTTGAAGGGCTTGAGTTCCGATAGAACCGGTTGAGCCAAGAATACTGACAGTTCGACCTATTCCAAGATGTTGTAGGTATTCGTCAGTGAGAGTTTCTAGGGGATGTGTATTTGTTCGCGGTTCAGCTGTGCCACCAAATTTCATAGTATGTAGTTTACCGTCTTTGCCGAAACACTTTGAGGACGCTAGGACCAGTAGCCATGTTTAAAATGACGATGCGAGGGTGCTAGCATCTCGGGTGAGAGCTATCAGCCTCGCATCGCACGGTAGTGATAAGTTTTTAGTTTTTTGCGCCTAGTTTGCCCCAGATGAAGAGAGCAATAAGAGAACCAATAACAGCTGTGACAATAGTGCCGAAGCTTAGTTGAGTGATTCCGTTAGAAAGGCCGGGGATGAAGGTTCCCAACCATCCGCCGATGAACGCACCAACAATACCCAATGCGGTGGTGACAATAAATCCTCCACCTTGTTTACCGGGCATGATGAACTTAGCGAGTGCACCAGCGATGAGGCCTAAAATAATCCAGGTAATAAGACCCATTTTTATCTCCCTATTTTTATGAGAGTTTCCGCTCTCTGAAAGTATGATGACAGAAAATGCTTCAACCATTAGTCATTATACCTAGATAGTCAGCAGGGTGATATTTTCTTAAGAAATTATGTTTGTGGTGAGTAATGAAAGCGACACAAAACTACTTTAAATCCAGCATAAGCTCAATACAGCGGTCCATAAATGCGTCAACTTGCGTCTCTTCATAACATAAAGAACCTACAGCGCTACGAAAAACTGCCCGACGAACCAGACTCGCAGAAAGTTCTCCCTCGCCTTGGAAATGCTGACGCAGCTTCTCACATAAGGCATCCACATCATCGACAAAATACCCTTGTACCCGTGTAGAGCTAGGGCGGCGAAAACGCTCACCCGGAGCACGGTTGATACGCCCCATCACCAATTCAGCACTTTCTTCTACCGCCTGACGCCATGTCTGACGACCATATTTTTCAATATAACGACGACGTTCCAAAGACGCGAAACGGTCTTCAACACGATCTAAGGTCGCGTCAACGTCAGCCGGATAGTAACCGCCCTGCACCGGTGTAAAACTCATGGTGCGAATAGTCGTTGAGGTCATCATCCCAGGGTGAGTTCGTCCGGCACGCAAATTTTCAAAATCCTCAACCAGCTGAACAAAGAAAGCGTCTACTTCACGCGCAGAATACCCCTGTTTCTTCGGCTCAACCAAACGAAATTCACGAAGGCGCTGACGTCTTTCTCCCATATAAACCACCTCAAAATACCTGTGAAGAAAATGTTATTCCATCACGTGTAAAACCTTAAAAAAGGAATTCAAAACCAGTAAATAGCACGTATCCAACAGCTAAACAAAAAACAATAGAATCTAACCGGTCCATCACTCCACCATGACCAGGAAGAATATTTGACATATCTTTAATGCCGATTTCACGCTTAATCATCGACTCAGAAAGATCACCAGCGGTTGCTGTTATTACCAGCGCACATGCCAAGATAACACCGAACCACCACGGATACCCTAAAAAGAAACACGAAATAACAGCCGTCAATGCAGCCCCTATCAAGGAGCCAGCAAAACCTTCCCATGTTTTTTTCGGAGAAATCGTTGGCGCCATCGGGTGTTTGCCCCAGCGTACCCCCGCTAAATACCCCCATGTGTCATTTGCAACTGCCATCAACAAAATGAGAAATATTTTGCCTGAGCCACCGTCTGTCCTAAATAACAGCAACGCTAATGCCACCATAAAAGGAACCCAAGAGGTCACAAAGATAGATCCCATCACTGACATAATCATGCCGTCTTTAGGACCAAAAAGACGCCAAATAATCTGCGCTAAAATAGCGCACACCATTGCAGTAATCATCCATTGCCCACCCCCGATATAAGCAATAAGGGGTAGGAATAATGCGCTTGCTACTGTAGGAAACAGGGGTATTCCCATACCGCGTTTCTTATTGATACCAGAAGTTACTTCCCACGTACCAACTGCAGCAGCAAGCGCACCAAGAATGACAAGAAGCCAAGGGTAGCAAAACAAACCAATGATAAGAAGAGCACCTAAAAAGGTCCCTACGAAGATAGCAGCAGGAAGGTTACGTCCCGCTTTAGAATTCTTTGACCCAGTTTGCTGTTTAACCCGAGTACCCATCAAATTTAGACCTCAAGAAGCTCCGCTTCTTTGCGCTTGAATAGCTCATCAATCTGATCAATATGCTTTTTGGTCAAAGCGTCTAGTTCTTTTTCTCCGCGAGAGCCTTCATCTTCGCCTACTTCGCCATCTTTGACCAGCTTGTCGATAGCGCTCTTTGCAGTACGACGGATATTGCGTACGGAAACACGTGCTTCCTCAGCTTTATTGCCAACAATCTTGATGTATTCTTTACGGCGTTCTTCTGTCATTTCTGGCATCACAACACGGATGACGTTACCGTCATTTGCAGGGTTAGCACCAAGGTCAGAATTACGTAGAGCCTTTTCAATATCACCAAGCGCAGACTTATCGTAAGGAGTGATAAGGATAGTGCGAGCCTCAGGAGTCTGGAAGGATGCAAGCTGCTGCAAAGGGGTAGGAGTTCCGTAGTATTCTACGGTCAATGAAGAGAACAATGAAGGATTTGCACGACCAGTACGCACATTTGCAAATTCGTTCTTAGCGGCTTCTACTGCCTTGTCCATCTTTGTTGTTGCTTCTGCTAATGATTCCTCGATCAACGGTATCTCCTTTTAATACGGTATTTTTATCAGTCACAATGACCAATAGGTATGCTCCCTATTAGTCTAGTTGATTTACTCTCTTCTTGCTTAAGACATCTCGAAGAACCAAGTGTTAATTCCGTGAAGGTGCAAAGAGCTATCAACCCAAAAGAGGCTCCCCTGCTCTCATCTGGTGTTGACAAACCAAATGAGCAGAAGAGCCTCTCATCAATATCGTTCCTCACATTGATTAAGCGGTAACGAGCGTTCCCATCTTTTCGCCAAGAATAGCTCGAGTCACATTACCATCACCTTGCATACCAAATACGCGCATCGTGACGTTGTTATCACGGCAAAGAGAGAACGCCGTCTGATCCATCACACGGATATTCTTACGCATTGCCTCATCATAGGTAAGGCTATAAAGACGTTCAGCATCGGGGTTAGTCTTTGGGTCTGCAGTGTAGATACCGTCAACACCATTTTTTGCAACGAGAACCTCATCTGCAGAAATCTCAAGAGCACGCTGAGCAGCAACTGTATCTGTCGAGAAATAAGGTAGACCAGCGCCAGCACCAAAAATTACGACGCGGTCTTTTTGCATATGGCGAATCGCACGACGGGGAATATAGGTTTCGGCAACCTGAGGCATAGTAATAGCGGATTGAACACGGGTGTCAATACCAGCTTGTTCAAGGAAATCTTGAAGAGCCAAGGAATTCATGACCGTACCTAGCATGCCCATGTAGTCTGCACGGGAACGATCCATGCCAGCGTTTGAGAGCTCTGCTCCGCGGAAGAAGTTACCTCCACCAATCACAATAGCGGTCTCTACTTTTCCAATAGTTGCAGCGATTTGTTCAGCAACTCCACGAACGACGTCAGTTGCAATACCAACTTCTCCGCCACCAAAGACTTCCCCAGATAGTTTAAGAAGAACTCGACGGCGTCCTGTGTCATCGCGATAAGTGGGGGTAGTAGCGGGCTGAGTCATGATGGAGCCTCCAAAAAGTTCTGTATTTATCATGCGTCATAAAACGCGTTCTCGTCTAATAGCATACGACAAGGGGAAGTACCGTTCTAGGTACTTCCCCTTGTTATGTTCGGCTCAATCTAAAATATTTCTATTTTTTGAGAGCAAAACAGTGAAGATTTTATTTATGCACCAACGCGGAAACGCTTGAAAGCGGTAGCGGTAGCGCCAGCTTCTTCAAGAACCTTAGCAACAGACTTGGAAGAATCTTTTGCGAAGTCCTGATCAAGCAAGGTGTTTTCCTTGTAGAAAGCTTTGAGCTTGCCTTCAACAATTTTTGGAATAATCTGCTCAGGCTTACCTTCAGCAGCAGCGGTTTCTTCAGCAACGCGCTTTTCTGCTTCAACATCTTCAGCTGGGATAGCTTCAGAGTTCAAGTATTTAGGAGACAATGCTGCAATGTGTACAGCAACATCGTGCGCTACGGTATCGGTGTTTTCACCGGTGACAGCCAAAAGAACGCCAACCTGTGCAGGAAGGTCTTTGGAGGTCTTGTGCAAGTACACAGCAATGTTTTCACCTTCAACGCGTGCTACGCGGCGAACAACAATTTTTTCGCCCAAGAGTGCGCCAGCTTCGGTGGTGAGTTCTTCAACAGTCTTTCCGTCTACGGTAGCTGCCTGAAGTTCTTCCAAAGTAGAAGCGCCAGCTGCAATAGCTGCTTCAAGAACGTTGTTACCGAATTCTACGAAAGGATCAGATTTTGCTACGAAGTCAGTTTCAGAGTTGACTTCTACCATGTAGCCGACGCCGTTTTCAACGCGTGCAGCGATAAGACCTTCAGCGGTTGCACGGCCTTCACGCTTGGTAACGCCCTTGAGGCCTTTAACGCGGATGATTTCCATTGCTTTCTGCTGGTCGCCGTTAGCCTCGTCGAGAGCTTTCTTGACGTCGAGCATACCTGCGCCGGTCTTTTCGCGCAGTGCTTTAATGTCTGCTGCGGTGTAGTTCGCCATTGTGAACTCCTTGATTGTTTTAGTTCAAAGATTTTTATACATACACACTGTCTGGGGTGTTACAGTGTGGTTTTTGCTAATGGCGCCCACCCAAAAACTTAGGTGGGCGCCATTAGTTTTATGTGAAATTACTCTGCAGATGCTTCGGTAGTTTCTGCGGTCTTTTCAGCTTTGTGCTGTTCAAGAAGCTCGCGCTCCCATTCAGCCATAGGTTCTTCAGCAGTGTTTCCCTTGCCGGCTTTTTTGTTGTTGCGTTCTAGAAGACCTTCTGCAACTGCGTCAGCAATGACGCGGGTGAGGAGGTTAACGGAGCGAATCGCGTCGTCGTTACCGGGGATGGGGAAAGCAACTTCGTCAGGGTCGCAGTTGGTGTCAAGAATTGCCACAACAGGAATGTTGAGCTTCTGAGCTTCGTCAATTGCGAGGTGCTCTTTCTTGGTGTCAACAACCCACAAAAGGCTAGGGGTCTTGGTGAGGTTGCGAATACCGCCGAGGGTGCGCTCGAGCTTTTCGTGTTCGCGACGGAGCAAGAGGAGTTCTTTTTTGGTGAACTGTGAGCCTGCAACATCGTCAAAGTCGATCTGCTCTAGTTCTTTCATGCGGTCGATACGCTTAGAAACAGTCTCGAAGTTGGTGAGCATACCGCCAAGCCAACGGTGGTTAACATAAGGCATGTTAACTCGAGTAGCCTGTTCAGCGATAGCTTCCTGAGCTTGCTTCTTGGTACCAACGAAGAGGATGGTGCCACCGTGAGCAACGGTTGCTTTAACAGCTTCGTAAGCTTTATCGATGAAAGCCAAAGACTGCTGCAAGTCGATGATGTAAATGCCGTTACGTTCGGTGAAGATGAAGCGCTTCATCTTGGGGTTCCAGCGACGGGTCTGGTGACCAAAGTGAACACCAGAGTCAAGAAGCTGGCGCATAGTTACGACTGGCATGTCGTCTCCTTTTATATAGATGTGCCGTGGCGATCCCTGATTCCAGGCTAACCGTCCACGCGCATAGTAGTTATCGGTTTACATTGGAGTAAAACACTCCCCTGGTAAAACTCATATTGTTCGAGGGAGGATACCCTGAACAATACTCAGACCTTCACCACCTCATTTGATGGACCGAAAGTTCTCAGTCTTCACATAAACCCCAGAATATATTTGAGAGGCTTTATGAAGATATTGTTTTACGCGTTGTCAGACCACTTCTACAGCGGTAAGTCACTATGTATGGTGACTTCTCGAAACCTCTCAATAAGAACCTAAGCCATAAGACTCAAAGTTTTTAGGCAGGAAGTATCGAACTGCAATAGCCAACTATACCGCATCGACACCGTCAAAAACATACGGAATACGGCGAATGTGAGCAAAAAACCAAGGTTTTCTAGAGGCAGCAGAAAACAACAACCCAGCTCATCAACAACCAGTGCACCACACCACGGTTTCTTAGCCTCTACCCCACACTGAGACAGGCACCAATATCAACCAAAATAGCGCCTTCATCAGCGAACCTAACCCTCTCAATATTAATACAGCAAAACTTACAACTATCCACAATTTTGGCCAAGCCAACGACAACGCTTCTCACCTCATTCAGCCTCGAAGAAGATAGTATTTTGCCTCTTCATACACGAAAGAACCTGACCAGATGAAAACTATGCGCGTTACCTCCCAAAGATTCACAACCCTATTCACCATCATCATGGCGATGTTCTACAGTGCCGCGAGCGCAGCCCAATCTTTCGAAAGAGCGGAACACTCACCGACTAGCTCCACCTCCGTGCATCACCGTGAACGCCAGTGGGTTTCCCCTGTTTCCGAACCATTAGAAGTTTTGAGAGCTTTTCAAAAACCTCAACAGCGTTGGGCTAAAGGTCATAGAGGAGTAGACATCGTAGCTCACGGTTCAATACGGGCACCAATGAGTGGAAAAATCATTTTTTCAGGAAAAGTTGTTGATAGGTATGTCATCACTATTGAACATGAGGATGGTTATAAATCGAGTTTTGAGCCCGTCACCCAGGCAAAAGAAACAGGTGAGACAGTATCTATTGGAGAAGTTATTGCGCAGGTAGATGAAACAGTTCAGCATTGCCCGCAACGATGTATCCATTGGGGAGTCCGCCAGAATATTGCAGGAGAGTGGGAATATATTAACCCGTTAACATTATTGTTTCTCGAAAAGCCAAGTATTCTCCTACCTGTTGCAGAAGACTTTTTAGCCTCGCACGCTCCACGAGCAAACGTTGAGGCACCTTCTATCAGCTAAGTTACCTAATTCCTGCATAAAAACACCCCACACCTACTCGCAAAAATGGTTTTGACAAGGCATAATAATAGCATTGAGGGGTGTCGAGAGACTCATACTACATATATATCACTCGCTTATTTAAGGGGGACGGAGCAACATGCTCCGCCCCTTTTGTCGTCTCCTCTACACGCCCTCACTACTCCCCTTCCCCCTATATATGTAGAGAGAACACGTGAAAAAGATATCCCCCATCTTCATCACTGCAGCTCTTATGCTCAGCAGTATCACACCAACACACGCTACGTCCTTATATGAAACACCTGAACAGCAACTAGACCAACAAGCCACTCTCCAAGAACTTACCCAACGGCACCCCTACGTAGCCGAAGAAACAGACAGGCTCATCGTCAGCTTCGCAGAAGACACCGATGCAGAAGAAAAAGCTCAAGCGCTCGATATCGCGGAAGATAAAACAGACACCCTTGAACATACTCAAATTGTTAAAGACTCAGTACTCGACGACGAAAACACCACAGTTATCCAAGTAGAGTCCCCACTCAGTCAAGAAGAACAAAACGTTGCCGTTCAAACCTTGGAAGAAGATCCTAGAATTGTAGATGCTCGGCCCGACCCCATCATCCATAACGCTCTTTCATCACAGAAAAAACGCATCACCCGCGACACATCACTTTCGACGTGGACAGCTCAACAAATTAACGCTCACAACGTAGAGCACCTCGCCACAGGAAAAAACATCATCATCGGCATCGTTGATTCAGGCGCAACACAACACCCCTCACTCCTTGCACATAGACTCAGAGGGCTAGACCTCATCAGCGACGAATTCTATGGGCGTGACGGAGAGCCTGGACGTGATTGGGACGAAACCGACACCGGAACGTACTCCCGATTTAGGTATTCTGATTGGCACGGAACTCACGTCGAAGGCGACACCAAAATTACAGCCCCAGAAGTATCCACCAAACACTTCAGAGCCATAGGAAATTCCGGAAGCGGATACCTTGCCGATTTTGCGGACGCCGTCTTTGCTGCAGCCGGTGGAAAAGTATCGGGCTTCCCTGAACAACCACCGGTAGATGTTATTAATATGTCATTAGCGTGGAAAGGCAAATGCGATCCATACCTGCAAAGAGCTATCAATTACGCTCATGCACGAGGAATCCCAGTAGTCGTTGCAGCAGGAAATTTCAGTGAAAATACAAAAGACTATGCCCCTGCTAACTGTTATCGGGCAGTAGTCGTCGGTGCAACCACATCATGGGGCGCACTAACCGCATATACGAATAAGGGGCAAGAAATAGATGTGATTGCTCCCGGAGGAACAGTAGGCGAACCTGTTATATCAACCTCAAACACGGGCCTATATCAACAAGAAAAACCAACCTACGCGGCACTAAATGGCACGTCTATGGCAGCACCACATGTTGCAGGCGTCATTGCCATGATGAAAGAAGTCAACTCTGAACTGACGGTAGAGCAAATACGGCGAATTCTTAGGGAAACCGGAACATGGACACAAGGCTATCCTCTTGTACACGCCTATAAGGCAGTGCTCACAGCAAAATCACTGGCGCCACCGGTCTACCAACTCAAAGAAAATTCGGGTATCGAGAATACTTATCGAACAACTGGTGGAATACAGGTCTACGGTGAACCAACGTCCCACGAGATCCCCCTAGCAGATGGCGCAGTAGTCCAACATTTTGAAAACCAATACTCAATTTATTGGACGTCTCAGCTGGGCGCTCACCCCGTCAAACGTTCGGGCGCTATCGGCTCATACTATACTGAGCATCATCAAAAACTTGGCTATCCAGCAATGAGTGAACAAAGACTGCCCGATGGCGGATACTATCAACGTTTCCGCAATAAACAGGGAAAAAGCACCGCAATCTACTGGTCAGCACACACCGGAACCTATACCGTATGGGAACCGGGCGCAATTGGAGTTAAACATACTCACAATGGTGGCATACGCGGCTGGGGCTACCCAACAATGAACGAATCCACGTTTAACCATGGAGCCAAACAAACATTCAAAAATATCGGAACGGGCCGAGAAACTGTTGTGTACTGGTCTGAACAAACCGGCGCACATTCTATGAACGCCCGCGGTGGCATTTTCAATACATGGGCAAAACGAGGCGGCGCCTTAACCTTAGGTTTCCCTGTCACTGATGAGAGCGACCTAAGTTTCGGCGGTGCTCAAGTAATGTATCAAGCAACCGGAAGCCAGCATCGAACCGCTATCGTGTGGCATTCCAGTACTGGGGCGAAAGTACTTAACGCCCGAGGCGCTTTTTATAATACGTGGATTAAAGATATACGGCGGTACGGGTATCCGGTAACTGACGAGATTGTACGTCATGGGCAAGCACGTATTGAATTCTCTCGCGGATATGTGTTTACGTGGTCAGAATCAGGTGGGCTCAGTATCACTCGATAAGTATTTTCCATTTGAGGTCACATACTCATGAATTTTAGCGGAGCCTCGAGACGAGTATCTGGCTCGTGCCAACGACAGGAGAAAATGGGTAGCAGAATCTGTACCTAAGGTTTATCAGCCCAACAAAATTACTGAACAGATATGAGTATCCAAGTCAGCCGCTGGACGGTATGTTCAGGATGACGAACAACCTGATAGTTAAATGCTTGTAGGGGGGAGCAAAAAGATTTTTGCTCCCCCCCCTACAAGCATTTAATATATTGCCACCATATTACAAGTTTTTAATTCAAATCCTTCTTTAGCCAAATTTTCCGCCAACCTGATATATTCTCGACCAATTTAGGTAGTTTTGCATACTCATGACGTGTATTCTTCTTTTGTTCTTTCGCTCATTGGGCGCGAAGAGGAAGGTTAGAAGTACCCAAACTGAAGTCGTAGTTATGCAGGTCTGAGCTGGAGTGAAATGCGCTTGGGTTGTCACATATGGGCTCACAAATCTCAATCAGAGTATTACGCGCCCCTCAAACATCTTAATGACACCACTGGTGTGATGTACGATATATTTCAGTTATGTGGAAGGAGCCCTATGCATAAGACTCTATTGTTCTTGGGACTCCGCTCTTCTTCCAAGACAGCCCAAAACTTAGAAGTTAAAGGCTTGAACACTCGTCAGAAGATTTTCGTTATTGCCGTCTCCCTGCTTATGTCGGCAGCCGTTTTCTACACTTCTCATTTAATAGTTAAGGATATGGGTAGCAATTTTAAGTTAGTTCCCATCTCCTTGTCTTTGTTTTCTTTAATCTTGTTAGTTCGTCAAGGAAACCAGTTTTATTCATCAGCCAAAGGGAATCCTAAAAAGGAAGACTAAAATCTAGGGAAGGTTGCTGTTGCTGAGTTTGCTACCACTTTTCTTTTTCAGCTACTGCTGCTCTTAGCCGGCTCCAATCGGAACAGTTCCTATTCAAAATTCCACCGTTGCAGAACAAACAGCTTATTCTGAAATGCTCGATGACATAAAGCAGTTTCAGAGACATCTCATCGTCATGAAAATACATAGGCACAGGACAGCCCTCCGCTTTAGAGCATGAAAAGACGCCGAAGGAGGCTTCCCTAGCTTTTCACAAGTCGTAAGAGTCTATCGTTTCTTAAATAAATCTCTATGTGAAGGATCAACTTCTACATCACGATATTTTTCCTCTATATAGCCTGCTTGAATCATGTCTTTAGTTTGCTCATATCTCTCACGAATCTCAGCACGAGACAGACCTGGCGTCCACGGTTTAGACAACAAACCTGCAACCCCAAAAACAATAAAGAACGCAAGCGCGCACACAAGACCAGCTGACAGCTCACGAGAGATGAGAAATGCTCCTAATCCAGCCAGACAAGGGAGCACTAGAAACTCCGGTAAAGCATAACCCCACCCACCTGGGTCACTGTGAGAAGCCTTGATAATAAAGGGGCGTTGAATCAGTACCACCATCAACTCACCCACAATAACCACAGCAATGATAAAGATAACGAGGTTTTGAATCCCAAAATTGAGGACAGGGAAGAAGAATGAGAGTAACCCGTACATAAGGCCTGCAAGAGATGCTAGAAGACTACTTGTCATCAGGTGCCCTACATACGCTGCGGATAGAGAAACATATTCTCGATGGTCCTGATCGTAAACATGCTTCGAGGCCATGAGTAACACTCCTATTGATTTTAAAAAACGGGTGGAGGGATGTCTGCGATTACATCCCTTCTCTGTTGAAAACAGTTTAGTTGAAGCAGTTATTGAGGACGTCACCGTATCCCAATATGTCTTCAAGAACGGTTGCTACTTCACTACCGATTTCAGCTGCAGCTGTGTCGCTTCGAATGGCGCACCAAATACCTCTGACGCCACCCCATAGATGGCAAGCTCTCTTAACCCATCCGATAATCTTGGCCACGGGAATACCAGTGTTGATGATGAAACCAGCTAATGAACTAGCGCACGCCCACCCGTTGAATTAAGGAGTAGCTGTCCCTGCTGAGGTTGAGACAGGGGATAGAATCGTAACACCTCCTATATACTGTCGTATCTCCTGAGCATAATTAGGGTAAGTCTTTGGATCTATTTCTTTAAGGTGTTCGGGGAGTAATTCTAACTTGAATAGAATTAAGTTAAGCTGTTGATTTCGGGTCATAAATTTTTGAGATGAACGAAGATTTAGCGCGTTTGTAGGGGTGATACCACCTAGGGCTAGAAGCGCACTGGTAGCGCCAATTCCAATGAGAGCTGTAGGCGATCCATCATTTCTCACTTCCTTGGGAAAAATAATCTACGGAATTCGAACGAGTCCCGTATTGCATACGTTAACTGTACTGCTTCATCATTTCTACATGTTTCGGAATATTTCCCCAGACTGGATCAAATTTTCTAACCACTCATGTGCATAATCTTAGGGTTAGTGCCCATAGGTAGTCTAAACACGGTCCCTTGAAACACTGCAATCTATTCAAGTCTATACGGACTGCACGTTATGCTACCTGCCCCAAACAAAGCTTCAGTCAGGGGAATCACAGAGGGTTTTTGACTGCGGTTTAGAGCAACTTGGATTTATCTTTGAACAATATGTAAGGTTACGAGCCATCCAAGCTTCCATCCACATGTACGTATAGTGGACTGTTCAACAATGTGATGGATAATATCCAGAGCTCGTTCCGGTGACCCTCTTGAACACGTCAAAAGCACGATAGCCTCCCCTAGTTGCATACTGTGTACCAACTCAGATTACATACACAGCAAAGGCACTAACAGCAAGGGCGGGCACTCTTTCCGCTGCTCCAATATCAATACCCACAAGAAGGAGCGGATTAGTAGCTACAGGGAAGACCATACCTACTACATCAAATTAGCACTTTTAAAATCATGTCGAGTCAGCCTCGAAGATTTTCAGGCAAAGTATAACCTGTCCTAAACTAAGCGCTTAGAGAAGATTCTAAACTATGATGCCTTACGATCCCGAATACTCACCCAACCAACCAGTACAGCAACAACCATGACAAATCCAGCCACAGCCAAAATAGATGACACCGAACTTGTTCTCCAGTCTTAGCCAGAACTTTCCGCCAAGACTCAACACCAGATACGTTCTAGTCCTGTAGAAAAAGAACTCTGCTGAATGGTTCCCATTCCTCCGTTGCCGAGGCTTCTTACTCAGCAATAGTTGTTCCTACAACGATCTTCTCAGCAACATTTTCAATACTCTCCCCAGGAGCATCAGAAACAACATCTTCAGACACAGCCTCAACAGGCGTGGGCACAGGAGCGTTTTGAACAAGCTCAGGCATACTTGGTTCAGGCTAAGGAACAGCTGGAGCAGTATGGGCAGACTTGATACAGAGGATACTCAAGACCAGTAGCTCGCGTAACAAAAACATGAATGAAGCTGACTAAGCTGCAAGAGACTATTTAAGCGCGTCAATACCGTAAATAGGTAGATTGCTTAGCGCTGGGCTCTCAGCTCAAGGGGCACCGCACCAGTAACCGTTTGATTCGTCAGAATAATGAAGAACTTAGAGGAGCGACCCGTTAGAAGATGTTTATTATTGGTAGCTATGGTAGATTCACGTGAAATCTATCTATGCAACACTGCGTATATGAGTTGCAAACTAAAATAGGAAATGAGATAATGTGGATGTAGGATTTCCAAGTAACGGGACTCCCGCATTGCCTTAGCCCCCGCCAATAGCGGGGGTTTTGTGCATCCATGGCTTAGGTGGCCAAATCCGACCACGCCCCACATCCGGAGTATATGGATTATGGTCAAAAATATCCCACAAGTCTCTCTTGGCCTGAGTTGCCTTACTATTACTCTCCTGAACAGTCATCAGTCGGTTATAGATATAAGTTACCATATCGGAAGCTTGAAGCATCCTCTCATCTGCCGAAGAGCTAAAAATAAGATCAGGGTTAATTCCCGTTAGCCTATTGGGCTTGTAACCATACGTACCTTGATCCATATACCGAGAGAGATTACTGCGGCTTGTCTCAGCAGTATGATGTTCATCGGCAATAACACGAAGCAGTTTTTGAGGTGAGCCATAATAGTTAATCTGCTCAAAAAGATGACTAAAAGCTCGCTCTCTTGGGTGAAGGTTTTTGTTTGCGACAGGGTTAAGGGCAGCGTAATGGATGCCTTCCACAAAGACTCTTGCACCTGCTACATGGATTGCTTTGAAGACTTTACGAAACATCGCAATTTTAATACGAAATGGAACATCTGCCCACACACCGTGGCCATTCATCATCTCGCTACCGTGAAACTCAGTCTGTGGAATCAACACTTGAACGCTTTGAGAGAACTCCTCCATGATCAAGTCCATAGCAGTAGCTATTTCTTTTATTTGCGGGGCAGACGCTACGATCGCACCCATAAAGTAATGGGTTTGAGCACGTTCAGACTCATCGATAAAAGCAAAAATCTCTGAATTCTTTGAACCTAGCTGGTTTTGGCATTTTTTATGGGGCGGGCCGTCACAATATTGAAATTTTTTCTCGTTCTCGTAGTAGTAGTGGTGGTGGAATTGCATAAGGACCTTCGTTTATGAACTATCTCTATCCTCGTTAATCTAACAACCAGTATTAAACGAGAGGGGCATCTCACAGGTTCTATGGGCTACCCCGACTATTAGCAGCAAGGACCATCTCAGGTCTCATCCCAATCAGTCTTCACAAAAGAAACATCTTTAATCATGTCCACCATCACAAACCTCTCTTTCTTTAGGATAGTTATAAAATCTGCCGTATAACTCACATTGTTACAGAACAACTCTTATAGAGTCAACACTATAAACAGAATTAAACAGTAACAAATAATAAGTTAATTATATTTTGACGAGTGGTACGGCAAAGACCAAAGAGTAGAAAAATACCTCCGCGCATACGGAGAAAATGGCATAGTAACAAAAAATAAAGAAATACCCCCGAGAACTTCAGGGAAAGCCAATAGCGTCTAGTTTAGCACTTCTTTATAGCTACAAACCAAGAAAGGAAGCTATATCCCATGAGCACAAGTGTTCATCTTACAAAGTTCACCGTTCATATCGCTCTTTCTCGTGCGAGTAAGCAATAGCTCCCCCCCCTCATCTCAGGGGTTGTTTCAACCAGGCTACGACCTGCACCTGAGATACGGCAGGCGGACCCGAAGCTGGAGCAAGTTACTCAGCTCAGATACCGACATAGGCTCTTTCCTCACAGCAAGAAATAGAGGTTGAGGTAGCCCCGGTGTTGGTTCCACCCACACCGAACGATTAGGTGAAGCTCTCACCGCTGAGCATATACTTATGTCCAACGTTGCAAGAAGACAAAAGGTAAGAAAAAAGTCGTCCCTATCGGCTTTATACCGATAGGGACAACTTATCAAATGATTGCCAGCACCGAAGCGGAACTAGCTCTTGTAGGGCCTGCGGGACTTGAACCCGCGACCAAGGGATTATGAGTCCCCTGCTCTGACCAGCTGAGCTAAGGCCCCAAAGCGTCGCTACCAAAAGAGCAACGGTTAATAGCGTACCCGATAATACCGTAGAGAAAAAATCTACAGCACTATTTTTTCTGAGAAACCACGAAATCGTAATATATCTGGTTAGAAAGATAGAGAGATTCGAAAGTTTCCCACGTCTTTTGAGCAGAATGGATTTCAACCATTTGTCTGCTGCACTGCCCCATACGGCGACGTTCCTCTTCCGGTGCAAGAAGTACCTGCGCCAGTTTTTGAGCTAAATCTGCAGCGTTATTCGGCTCAAACAGGTAACCGTTCTCTCCTTCCTGCACCAGATGAGGTAGAGCTAGCGCATTAGCCAAAACAACGGGGCAAGAAGCGCTCATCGCTTCAAGGGTCACTAAGGATTGTAATTCTGCTGTTCCTGGTTGGCAGAATACATCAGCTCGGAGATACCCTTCTCTTAGCTGTTCATCGCTAACGTAACCAAGGAAACGTACACGATCTGCAACGCCACATTCTTGTGCTTTCTCTTGGAGTTCTTCATGCTTTTCACCTTCACCGGCAAGTTCAAGAACAGTGTGGTTCAGTTCTTGAGGCAGTAACGAGAGAGCTTCAATCAGCACGTCAATATTCTTTTCAACAGCAAGACGGCCGGCGAAGAAAATACGAAGCTCCTGCAGGTGAGGGTCGAAATGCTCTCCCTCGCGAAGCTGGTAATCGTCAGAGTTAATGCCGTTAGAGATAGGAATAACTGGTTTTTTAAAATTGCCGGCTTCCTTCATCGCGCGCGCAGCAATCGGGGTGGGTGTCGTAACAACCTGAGCACGTTCAAGGACGAAGCGCATGTCCTTCCAGCTGAGTTTTGCAAACGCATCGTTAAACCAGCGGGGAAAGGGCAAGAATGGGTCGAGGTTCTCGGGCATAAAATGGTTTGTTGCGATAACGCGAATGCCACGTTTGCGGGCTTGAAGAAGCAGTACTCGTCCCACGATGTAGTGGCATTGGACGTGCACGACATCAGGTTTAACGTCATCGAGTATCTCGCCTACTCGTTTCCAGATACCCCAAGGTGTACAAATACGGATAGTAGGGTGGGTTAGTGCTTTATGCGAGATGAGACGATGTTCAACGACGCCGTTAACCGTGCGAGTATAGTTTTTACGTTCCTTAGGGTTTGCCGCAACCACATGGACTTGATGTCCGCGGTGATGCATTGCTGTTGCCAAACGATAACCGAATTGAGCAGCACCGTTAACATCTGGAGGGTACGTATCAGCACCAATCATGATGGTTAGAGACTGTTGTGTCATATCGTATGGAACACCTATTCGCGTTGTATTTTCCTTGCAGAGTTGTTCTACAAGTGACCGTATCTTGCGTATCAATGAAGAAAGCTTATTGTTATTCCTCTATAATCTCATATTTTTGTCTCAGAGTCGGGGAGCTTTAAAACACAAAAAGCGTCTTATTTCCTATGAAGACTAGGATGAATAAGACACCTTTTAGTGGGTGGTTCTTAGCACGTACTTAGCTTAGAGAACCTTTGTTAGGAGTTACGGCGTAGAAGTTTTTTCAAGAAAATGAAGAAGACGCCTACAGCTCCGATGAGCAACGCGAAAGAACCGCCACGAGCTTTGAGGACGTCGGGGTCGCTTGCGTTCTTTGCTAGACGATTACCTGTTTCAGAGATAGTCGCAGGCAAAGAAACTACGCTACTCTTTGTTTCGTCTAAAAAACCCGTGAATTGCTCCTTAACGTTGCCGCTGTAGGTTTGAATGTCATCACGTAGGCTCTTGAGGTGTTCACGACGCTGTTTGGTGCGTTGTTTGAGTTGCTCTTCATTGGGTGCAGAAGCAAGAACTGCGGTAGTTGAAGGGTCTGCGGCAGCTTTTTCTTTCTCTTCAGCAGCAGCTTTCTTTGCGTTTGCTTTGGCTTTAGCTTTCTCTTCTTGTTCACGTTTCAGACGAGCAGAGTCCATCTGGGAGCCGTGTTTGAGAACGCCGAGGTCATACATGAGTCCGAAAATTGCGGATTCAGGTTTTAGAGGAAGTTGTTTCTTAATCTTTTTGACACCGATAAGGGCGAAAATAAGTAGAAGAAGCAGGAACACTAATGCTAGTGTCAGCGCAGCGTAGACAGGCTTCATGACGGTACCTAGAGCAAGAATGCCTGCAGTAATCAGTGAGATAATGAGGAATAGTCCAAAGACCACACCAACGACAACGAATGCGGCACCTTTACCGAATGCAACGCCTTTGTTCTTGAGCTCAAGTTTAGCAATTTGAACTTCGTCTTTAATCTGCTTCGGGGTGAGGCGAGTAACTACTTTAGTTGCATCGATAGTGCTGGTGACGTTGGACTTCAAGTTAGAAAATGTAGCTTTAAGACCAGAAGAAGATTTCTTCTGAGCCCCGTTGCTGATAGGTGTACCGTTATCGGTCATACTCAACCTCTCCAAAAGTAAGTGTGCTTTCCGGTGCAAGTGTACCAGTTTCTCTCATTATTCTACTGTTAGAGACTTTCTTCAATCTATGAGATTGAGTCGTGTCACATCGTCGACGAAGTATCTAGATAAGCTGCTAGTTCACTCCTGCCAAATGGTTTAAGAGTATTGGTACTTGCCAGGTGAGAGAAGTAAGCTTTTGAGGAGTTTTTACGCAAAAAAAGAAACACCTAACAAATTATCTTGTCAGGTGTTTCATCTATGCTCCCCCGACTGGACTCGAACCAGTAACCCTTCGATTAACAGTCGAATGCTCTGCCAATTGAGCTACGGGGGAATATTCATTACGGCTTATCACCGCAACGAGTAATAACTATACACAGATTTTTTTCTCTTCACAAATCAAAAGCATGTAATCTGCAACACGTTTATAGGATGTTTTCTATCCCCTGACGAATCTTACGCCGATGAGATTCTAACTCCATCAAACGACGCTGAATCTGCTGAAACTGCTCGTACTCAGTACGTGCGTCCAAACGCTGAAGATGCAACAATAGCTCAGACTTCTGACGATTCACATCTTCCTCCAACAAACGTCTCAAAATATCGTGCACGTAACGAGTCAGCTGCTCAGCAGAGGAAGCAGGAATAGGAGATACGCTCAACTCCGCCAAAAACGTATGAGCAGCCTCAGGAATATGCGAACGCACCTGATTCAGCCAAGCATGACCGGCAGCAGGAACAACCTCAGCAGCAGCAGACATCACTCCCTGCGCCAGCACCGTATGTAAACGATATCGATACTGCACCTGAACCAACTGTTGCCAAAAATCTACAGGAACCTCCTGCGGCACCTGAACTAAGACCTCTAAAGCAGTGCGCTCCAAACGCGCCAAAGGATCATGACTATCAGGAACTTCAAACGGCACAGCAACGGACTGGACAACAACCTCGCCAGAACTATCAGGCCCGCCAGTATGATCTATTTGTTGCAGCGAAGAAGACTCCGCTGAAACCTGTTGAGCAGCTAGAACAACAGCACGTTGAACCTCATCCGCACCTAAACCTAGCCACCCAGAAACCTCACGGATATAAGCTGGCTTCAACGCAGAGTCTTTAATACCAGCAAGGATAGGAGCAACAGCACGCATAGCCTGCACACGCCCTTCCAAGGAATCCATATCAAATTTACGGATAGTACTACGAAGAGCAAACTCAAAAAGGGGCTGCTTATGTTCAATCAGAGAACGAACCGCATGATTACCCCGACGGATACGAAGCTCACATGGATCCATATCCTCCTGCGCCACCGCAACAAAAGTTCTCGCCATAAAACGCTGGTCCTCTTCAAAAGCAGACAACGCAGCCTTCTGACCAGCAGCATCACCGTCAAAGGTAAAGATCACTTCCCCGCCAGAACCGTCATCTCCCAAAATACGACGCAAAATACGAATATGGTCAACACCAAAAGCAGTACCACACGTTGCTACCGCCGTATCAACACCAGCAAGATGAGCAGCCATCACATCGGTATAGCCTTCAACCACAACAACCTGACGACGCTTTGCAATATGACGTTTAGCAAGATCCAAACCATAAAGAACCTGAGACTTCTTATACAGCACCGTCTCAGGCGTATTCAAATACTTTGGGCCTTTATCATCATCAAATAAACGGCGGGCACCAAAACCAATGGTCTCCCCCGCAATACCTCGTATAGGCCACATAATACGCCCACGGAAACGATCATATAAACCACGCTGCCCACGCGAAAACATTCCGGTGGCTTCAAGCTCTTCATCAGAAAAACCCTGCTTACGCAAAAAATTCAGTAGATTGTTCCAACCTTGAGGCGCAAAACCCACACCAAATTGAGCAGTTGATTTTGCGTCAAAACCACGACCACCCAAAAAACGTTGAGCCTCAACGGCAGAAGGCATATAAAGATTCTTCTGAAAAAACTCTGCCGCAATTTTATGGGCGTCTAAGAGGCGTTGCCGACGCCCCACCTCTTCACGAGATAAACCGCTCCCCTGCTCATAATGCAACTCATAATTGATACGAGCCGCCAACTTCTCAACCGTCTCTGTAAAAGAAGTATGTTCAACCTGCATCAAAAAAGCGATAACATCGCCAGACTCCCCACACCCAAAACAGTGATAGGTACCCATCTGTGGACGCACATGAAAAGAAGGGGTGCGCTCATCATGAAAGGGACACAGCCCTTTAAACGACCCAATACCGGCGCTCTTGAGGCGTACATAGCCCTCAATAATTTCGCGGATATCAGTACGAGAACGAACCTCATCGATATCTTCACGTCGAATTAAACCAGCCACTTAAAACATCATATCCATCATCAGCACGAGGACAAAGACCTCGAATTCCCTAACTTATAACTTTTCCGAACTCACCACAGAGGCTTATCGCCATGATGCCATTGATTACCCGTAATACGCTTATACAACGCCACTGCAGAACGGTCTGTTAGTGAAGCAACCTGATCAATTACTAAACGTAAACGAGCATCATCATCACGTGTACCAAGCTCCTGCATATCAGCGGCAAAAGAAGACGCCAAATACTTTGGTTCGTCTAAGAGAGCTTCTACCAGCACACTCAAAATTTCACGCTGGTTCTCATAATGAGGTTGAGCGTCACGAACACTCATCACGAAAGCTGTAGCAATACCCTTAAGAACAGCAATCTCATGCACCGTAGAATTAGGGATGATGAGCTCCGCAGTATAACGGACAAGAGGTCGATCCTTACCGTACTGTGCACGCGTAGCTTCCATTGCAGAAGCCGCAAAACGACCAATCAGTTTAGAAGTCAACGCCTTAAACGCAGCCATCGACGAACGAGTACCACTCATATATTTCACCCATTGAGGCAGGCCCTCAAGACGAGACAACGCCTGCTCAAGCTCCAACTCAGAAACATGCGGAAGATACCACTGTTGAGTCTTTGAAAAAACTTCTTCACGTTTTGCGGGGTCTAATAAATCTTCTAACTGAATATGCCCACCAAAAACAGCGTCCTCAACGTCATGTACCGAATACGAGATGTCATCGGCTAAATCCATCACTTGAGCTTCCATACACTTAGCAGGCAAAGAAGAGCCGTCCTGCGCAATAGCACCCCGACGAATCCACTCAAAGACAGGTTGATCGTCCTGATACACACCAAATTTACGATTAGGTCGCCCATCAGCACGCGCAGGAGCCTCGGCAAGAGTCCAAGGGTACTTACAACACGCGTCCAAAGAAGCACGAGTAAGATTTAACCCAGCAGAAGAACCATCATGACCAATAACCTTCGGCTCAAGACGGCTGAGCAAACGTAAAGTTTGCGCGTTCCCTTCAAACCCGCCAGCATCTGCTGCTAACTCGTTTAAAGCAGTCTCCCCATTATGCCCAAAAGGAGGGTGCCCCAAATCATGAGCTAAACAAGCAGTATCAACAACATCAGGGTCACAGCCAAGCATCCGACCCACTTCACGACCAATCTGAGCAACCTCAAGAGAATGCGTCAAACGCGTACGAATAAAATCATCCGTATCAGGGTCCATCACCTGTGTTTTAGCGCCTAGACGACGTAACGCAGAAGAATGCAAGACGCGGGCACGATCCCGTTCAAAAGCAGAACGATACACATTACGATGATGCTCAGGCACCCAACGCTCCACATCCTCAGCCACATAGCCGGGAGTCTCCGTCAACTCGTTGCCTTCAACTAAACCGTCAACAGGTACATTCTTCATCGTTACCAGCCCATCACTATTGCAATATTATCCACCCGAAATGTCGAGCTCTGCCCCGACCAAACCAAGACGTTCTGCATCACCAAGGATACGCGAATCTAACCATCCATGGGGAAGATGAGGTTTCTTCGGATTACCGGCACGACCACGTGGACCCTCCACAGCAGCACCAGGATAACCAATACTGTGGTCCAACTCAGCCAGATATTCACGAAAACTCGCTAAATCAGGAACAGTAGCCATCTTTTGACGTAGCTGACCGCCCACAGGATACCCATGAAAATACCAGCCCACATGTTTACGAATCTCGCGAAGCCCCTTGAGCTCATCACCAAAAGTCTCAACAAGAAGCTCAGCATGACGATAAATCATCTGCGCAACCTCAGAAACACCAGGTTTAATACGCTCAGCAGAACCTTCAAAAGCATTCTGTAAATCACCAAAAAGCCACGGCCTACCCTGACAGCCACGACCCACCACAATACCGTCAACACCGGTCTGCTCGACCATAGCAATAGCATCTTCCGCACTAAAAATATCGCCGTTACCAAGAATAGGAATATCGGGGATAGCCTCACGTAGCTGAGCGATAGCATCCCAATCAGCATGACCAGAATAATGTTGCTCCATGGTACGACCATGCAACGCAATAGCAGCAACACCACTATCACGAGCAATCTTCGCAGACTCCAAAAAGGTCAGATGCTCATCATCAATGCCTTTACGCATCTTAATAGTGACAGGAACATCCGCACGAGAAGCTTCATCAACCGCAGTTTTTACGATGGCAGTGAACAAATCAGTCTTCCACGGTAAAGCAGAACCTCCACCAAGCTTCGTCACTTTAGGAACAGGACAACCAAAGTTTAGATCAATATGGTCAGCACGATCTTCTTCCACCACAAGACGAACCGCTTTACCCACATTCACGGCATCAACACCATAAATCTGAATAGAACGAATCTGCTCATCATCGTCATGTTCAATAATGCGTAAAGACTCAGGACGACGCTCCACCAAAGAACGAGCCGTCACCATCTCTGTCACATACAAACCGCCACCATATTCACGGCACAAACGACGAAAAGCCTTATTAGTTACCCCAGCCATAGGAGCAAGAACAACCGGCGTCTGTACCGTGAACTTACCTAATTGTAAGGGCGGAAGTTTTAGCTGTTGAGTCTTTGAAAAAGTCTGCGATATTTCAGTCACCTAGCAATTGTGACACAAATACGACAAACACTCAGCCAAGCACGCATCACAGCGGCCTAGCAGAAAAGCAGAAGACTGCTAGTGTGCAACCACCAACGTTGTATCAAGAACCTGAGCAGAACCCATCTTCACCAGCTGATTAATCATCACCTGCAAGTCTTCCATCGACTCATCTACCTCTAAGATGACTGGGTACTGATGAACTAGAACATACAGCAACTGCATAATAGCCTCACGTGCAGCAACATCATCAAAGTCATAGCCTAAGAGAATCTCAGTCGCCTCATCATCAGCTAGTTGACGCCCCGGTAACTCTTGCTCTAACGGGCGGTAACTCACCACAAAAGCCTTGATGGGGGGCTTCCCCGAAAAATCATCAGACGAATCAAAGTCACGTAGCACAATTGCACCAAGCGCTTCAGCCTCATCTGATAAGAACAAACGGTTAACCTGCCCCAAAGAAATCTCAGCAGGAGGATCCCAACGGTGAGAACGAGAATAGAACTCCCACATCTTTTGTGTTAGCTCAACAGAGCCCGTAGCAATATTTTCAATAACCTGCATAGGCTGCCCCGAAGAATCAACGCGCAAAGGAACCTCAGGCACAGAACCCGAAGCAACTTTCACCATCTGACTACGCTGAATAACACCCAACCCCATAGCCTGAGCGAAGGAAGCACCAGCAGAGCCTTCTTGCACCTTAGAACGCAAAGCCTGAACACCCGAAGGCGAAGATGAAGCAAGCTCTTGCAAACGGCGAAACAGTTCAGCACCAAGCCCCTGCCGACGATGATCAACGGCAACCTCAATATACGCCCACAACCGTTGAACATGTAAAGACGTCTCATAGACAGTGGCGGCAGCAACCGCAACACCCTGATGTTCCGCTACAAGAGTACGAGACCACGGGCCAGAATCCTGATCAGGGCGAAACATCGCACGAAAAGAATCGTACCCCGAAGATTCAGCGTCACCCCAAAGCTGAAGAAGTTCTAAATCATCGCCCTCACGCCACGGACGAAAAGTATAATTATCCACCAAAAACCTGCCTCAAAATCATCGAATTATTAATATGTTCTGTACACCACCATAGCGCAGAAGCACACCGGAACAACATCTAGAATCGTTCAGAAAAAATTCATCCAAGAGAATGAAAACCCACACCAACAGTTGAGGTAAAAATGCACTTATCTGACTTAAAATGAGAACATGCGCACACAAGTTAACACACCCACCAACATGTTCGCCACCAAACCCACCCTCACCGGAAAACTCGTCGAACTACGCCCCTTCAACGAGGAATCAACCCAAGCAATGATGAACATCCTCGCAGAACCAGAAGTCCTCATCAAAACAGGGGCAGTACACTCCACACAAGAAGCACTAAACCGCAATGAACGTACCGTCAAACACGCAAAAAGCTGGTACGACACACGAAACAACCAAAACAACAGACTCGACTTAGCAATATATTCACTCAAACACAACGAATACGTAGGCGAAGCCGTATTCAACGACTACTCACCTCAAAATAAGTCCGTCAACTACCGAATCATCATCGGACAAAAAGGACGAGGCCACGGGCTCGGCACCGAAACCACACAAATGATGGTCAACTACGCCTTCGCGGTGCTCAAGCTGAACCGCATCGAACTCGAAGTATTCGACTTCAACGCACGAGCACGATACGTGTACACCTCATGCGGCTTCGTCTGCGAGGGACGCCGCCGTGAAGCACTCTACTACGACGGCAAATACCACGACTCCATGATTAAAGCGATTCTCAGAAAAGACTGGGAACAAGCACATTCCCCTGCCTCACTCAGCACTGCGTCACTACCCGTCGTAAAAATCTAAAGACACACCAGTATGCGCGTTGTTTGAGAACGTTCCATAAATATCTATTCCTTGGAGATACATAAATGCAGCTAAATATCAAAAACTTTGATATTTTCGCTTTTCCTATGGAATAATTACTAGCCAGATAGTCTCTTCCCCGTACACACGAGGGTATTTCCAGGCGTTAAAAATGGAGCCTCCAGTCAGAATCCTCTTCCCCGTACACACGGGGGTATTTCCGCCGATAGCGGTAAATTCATAGCCTTTTTCCTCTCTTCCCCGTACACACGGGGGTATTTCCTACGCCCCCGCCTAATGATGGCGAGAGCGTAGCTCTTCCCCGTACACACGGGGGTATTTCCTTATGCGAACGTGGATCAAGAATGGCTAGGGTCTCTTCCCCGTACACACGGGGGTATTTCCAGTGCAAGTTATAGCATGGGCCACGGTTCAAGCTCTTCCCCGTACACACGGGGGTATTTCCTAGATGTGCTTCTATCTGAACATCTATTCGTGCTCTTCCCCGTACACACGGGGGTATTTCCGCTTATCAAAATAAGCTACGCGGCTTGCAAATCTCTTCCCCGTACACACGGGGGTATTTCCGGATTTGCGGGCTAGGCATTGCTTTGCTCCTCCTCTTCCCCGTACACACGGGGGTATTTCCGCTTTCTGGGAATGGGTGCGTGAAGTAGCACACTCTTCCCCGTACACACGGGGGTATTTCCAGGGCCGCCCTCTGATGGATTTAAACGGCACGCTCTTCCCCGTACACACGGGGGTATTTCCGCACTTGGCGCGGGTATATTACCGCTGGATGGCTCTTCCCCGTACACACGGGGGTATTTCCCTAAGTTCCGGCTATTGGTTCCTCATTACAACCTCTTCCCCGTACACACGGGGGTATTTCCTGCCATGGGGTCCCAAATGAAGGCTTTTCCGGCTCTTCCCCGTACACACGGGGGTATTTCCGTTACGATATGGAAAAAAGACACGCGCGGGGACTCTTCCCCGTACACACGGGGGTATTTCCGGTAAAACGCCTCATCTAGTGTGTGTTGATGACTCTTCCCCGTACACACGGGGGTATTTCCCGATGGCAATGAAATCACCCTCATTAGCTTTTCTCTTCCCCGTACACACGGGGGTATTTCCCTGACCCAAAATCAAGCGCCGGGCTCTCGTGGCTCTTCCCCGTACACACGGGGGTATTTCCGGTTCTAAAATATCGCGTGCTAATGCCATATCCTCTTCCCCGTACACACGGGGGTATTTCTGTGCGTACTATCCCTATGGGGCAGGTGCAGGACTCTTCCCCGTACACACGGGGGTATTTCCATCGGTCTGCCCCTCTAACACTTCGGGGGTATCTCTTCCCCGTACACACGGGGGTATTTCCGCTACTGCCCGCATTTTTCAGGAATGGCAGAGCTCTTCCCCGTACACACGGGGGTATTTCCAAAGAGAATGACTACTTCACGATTGAGGCTAGCTCTTCCCCGTACACACGGGGGTATTTCCCTTGGCGAGAGAGATAATTCGCCACATCATCACTCTTCCCCGTACACACGGGGGTATTTCCTCCTAACTCTGATGGTGTGATGGTTTGGAGGGCTCTTCCCCGTACACACGGGGGTATTTCCCCCTCCTTCTGTAACATCAATCTTGCCAGTGACTCTTCCCCGTACACACGGGGGTATTTCCCATTATTAGATATGGCTCGCAACGGTCTTCTCCTCTTCCCCGTACACACGGGGGTATTTCCATTCTTCTTTGAGATTGAAATCCTCTGAATAACTCTTCCCCGTACACACGGGGGTATTTCCCTACTCGAAGTACTAGCACCAGCATTCCAAGTCTCTTCCCCGTACACACGGGGGTATTTCCGAAAAATGCTTATCACAACGTGGCTTCTGGCTCTCTTCCCCGTACACACGGGGGTATTTCCTACTGGAGAGTGGGAGAGCGGGCGTTCGGCATCTCTTCCCCGTACACACGGGGGTATTTCCCCCCATAAAAGAATTGTGAGGGTCTAGCTTTTCTCTTCCCCGTACACACGGGGGTATTTCCCCCCGCCCCTCTGGCTTCAACCTCGGCGCAATCTCTTCCCCGTACACACGGGGGTATTTCCAACATTGATAAAGGAGAAAAATAATGAGCTTACTCTTCCCCGTACACACGGGGGTATTTCCCATGGGGAAAGCCCTGTGCGCTGTTTTACCTTCTCTTCCCCGTACACACGGGGGTATTTCCCACGAGAATTAACTTTTGCAAAACGTTTGAAACTCTTCCCCGTACACACGGGGGTATTTCCGCTATCCTGTCGCATCGTTTTTCGATTTTGTTCTCTTCCCCGTACACACGGGGGTATTTCCCGTCAAAGCTTGCCCCATCTGCAAGCTGGCTACTCTTCCCCGTACACACGGGGGTATTTCCGAAGTGCTTAAAGCTTTCGCGGAAGTCCTAAACTCTTCCCCGTACACACGGGGGTATTTCCGTGCCGGTGTTTTTCAGCTGAGCCCCAATGAGCTCTTCCCCGTACACACGGGGGTATTTCCGTGAATTCATGCTGAGATAATTCTAGGCTTGGCTCTTCCCCGTACACACGGGGGTATTTCCATTTTCTTCGGCACGCAAGAGCAACTAGGCGCCTCTTCCCCGTACACACGGGGGTATTTCCAGAGGTTACTCATGGTGGTAATGGTTGGCATCCTCTTCCCCGTACACACGGGGGTATTTCCGGGATACGCTCTCCATTATTCTTGCTGTGCGTCTCTTCCCCGTACACACGGGGGTATTTCCAAGCCGATGCACAAACACCCCACCAAACCCCTCTCTTCCCCGTACACACGGGGGTATTTCCTCCAAAAGCTAGAAGAGGAGCTATTCGGATGCCTCTTCCCCGTACACACGGGGGTATTTCCGTGCCTAGCACATCCTGACGAGTTGGAAGACTCTTCCCCGTACACACGGGGGTATTTCCCAAACACTCGCCAGAATCTAAATTTACATCCTCTCTTCCCCGTACACACGGGGGTATTTCCCACCCCAGAGGGTGCTAAAAGTTTTACGCCCTCTCTTCCCCGTACACACGGGGGTATTTCCAAGAAAGGACCCCAAAAAATGTCTCAGCCCAGCTCTTCCCCGTACACACGGGGGTATTTCCTGGACAAGATGCCGGTGATAGCATGCGTGGCACTCTTCCCCGTACACACGGGGGTATTTCCTGGGTAGCAGGGGAATACACCTTTACAGGGCTCTCTTCCCCGTACACACGGGGGTATTTCCTGAATATATGGTGGACAAACCGTGTCTGGTGTCTCTTCCCCGTACACACGGGGGTATTTCCGTGGAGCAGGTTAAGGTGAAGCTCTTAGCTCACTCTTCCCCGTACACACGGGGGTATTTCCATCTTGCACAGCCTTATTGGTGCTCTCAGCCACTCTTCCCCGTACACACGGAGGTATTTCCATCTTGCACAGCCTTATTGGTGCTCTCAGCCACTCTTCCCCGTACACACGGGGGTATTTCCTGCCTTTAGGTCTACTTCTGTTTTCGTGATATCTCTTCCCCGTACACACGGGGGTATTTCCGACCCTTGTAGCTGTTGTTGTGAGGCGTTGTTCTCTTCCCCGTACACACGGGGGTATTTCCGAAAGCAGAGAATCTGGAAGAGACCCAGCCTTCTCTTCCCCGTACACACGGGGGTATTTCCAAGCGAAACCGGTAAGTAAAACCCTCCCGCTCCTCTTCCCCGTACACACGGGGGTATTTCCCATTTCGGTCTTTTGCGCTCTTGCACCAAAGCCTCTTCCCCGTACACACGGGGGTATTTCCGTTACGATATGGAAAAAAGACACGCGCGGGGACTCTTCCCCGTACACACGGGGGTATTTCCTAAAATCAATAAAAAGAGCTTGCTATATAAAACTCTTCCCCGTACACACGGGGGTATTTCCCACCTGGTCAAGCCCTAATTACACGCCCGGCGCTCTTCCCCGTACACACGGGGGTATTTCCCAGCGGTCTTCGCATAAGTCGTATTGGGCTAACTCTTCCCCGTACACACGGGGGTATTTCCCCGAAAATCTGGTGTGCCAGCTTGCATGTCATCTCTTCCCCGTACACACGGGGGTATTTCCTTTGACAGTGACGGCATGGTGAAAATGAACGCCTCTTCCCCGTACACACGGGGGTATTTCCCATCACCGACCGCGTGGATGCCCTAAGATTCTCTCTTCCCCGTACACACGGGGGTATTTCCGGATTATCTAACGCTTAACGCCGGCGCGGCTGCTCTTCCCCGTACACACGGGGGTATTTCCTCCAGTCTCTAACCAGACTCGGTCTATACCTGCTCTTCCCCGTACACACGGGGGTATTTCCCAATGAGTATCCAACAGGGGTTAGCACCGAGACTCTTCCCCGTACACACGGGGGTATTTCCTTATTCATAACAGAACCAACACCAACCTCACCCTCTTCCCCGTACACACGGGGGTATTTCCAGCCTAGGCGTTACGCTTTCCGAGCAGGAAACCTCTTCCCCGTACACACGGGGGTATTTCCTGACCTGAGCTCTATATCAACAGATGAATCACCTCTTCCCCGTACACACGGGGGTATTTCCCCTGATTCAAGCCGATATTAGCCTGACGCACCCTCTTCCCCGTACACACGGGGGTATTTCCCTAGAATACCTGAGCGGACCACTTCGTCTGGTCTCTTCCCCGTACACACGGGGGTATTTCCTCGATGCCCCTGAATGAGTGCTCAAAATATCACTCTTCCCCGTACACACGGGGGTATTTCCAACCTACGGATTCAAAAGAAATCCGACACCCTCTCTTCCCCGTACACACGGGGGTATTTCCGCACAAGGTGGATTAGCTACTGAAATGATTGCTCTTCCCCGTACACACGGGGGTATTTCCCGCTTCATCTCATGCTCCGGCGGCTGTAGCACCTCTTCCCCGTACACACGGGGGTATTTCCAACATTGATAAAGGAGAAAAATAATGACTCTTCTCTTCCCCGTACACACGGGGGTATTTCCCTTTTAGCCTTCCTCTCAGATTATGAGGGCATCTCTTCCCCGTACACACGGGGGTATTTCCTCCTGATTTTGATTCTCGTGCGTGGCTAACCACTCTTCCCCGTACACACGGGGGTATTTCCTCCACTTTTTGCCCTCATCTCTATCCTCTGGGCTCTTCCCCGTACACACGGGGGTATTTCCTGATAGTGAACCTCTGGAAATCGTTATTACTGCTCTTCCCCGTACACACAGGGGTATTTCCTGATGATAACACCCTCACCGCTACCGAAGATTCTCTTCCCCGTACACACGGGGGTATTTCCCAGAAGACCAGCCATAAAACACCTCGAAACCCCTCTTCCCCGTACACACGGAGGTATTTCCCTCTAGCCCTAAAGTGGTGGTCTTGCCTTGAGCTCTTCTCCGTACACACGGAGGGTATTTCCTCAAATTAGTGCGGTAATTCCAGAAACTGCCGAAGATACCGCTGAGGCAATCCCGCCCTGGTCGAAGCCCTCAAAGAAGCAGGATACGCTTTTGCAGGTGAGCCCACCGATGAAGCGGGCGAAATCGAGCTAATCGGATTCTAAGAAAGAAAGGCGTGCCACTCCTAGAAATAGGGTGGCACGCTGTATATTATCTAGAAATTATGAAAAATGAACCGACTTTTTCTAAAGCCGGCGCAGCGCGTCGAATAGGGCTATCTAGGAGAGGATTCTTAGATAGACTTGCCAAGCACCCTCTAGAAGCAAGGGGTGTGCATGATGGAAAGCCCGTATATCTAGAATCAGATTTGCTGGAATGGGATAATCTCATTGCCATTAGCGCAAACTCACATAAACCTAAATTAAAGGTTTAAACTCACACGACTATAGGCAAGCATAAATTATCGATAGCCTCTCGCCACCTCTCAGAAGTGACCCGCGTATAAATCTGGGTTGTGGCTAAACTCTCATGCCGCATAAGCTCTTGGAGAGTGCGCAAATCTACCTCCCCCGATTCTAAGAGGGCCGTACCGTACGAATGGCGGAGTTGGTGGGCTGTGCCTTCTACGCCGGCGCGACGCATGGCACGGCTTATTGCTTGCCCGCAAGATTTGCCGGAAATGGGTTTATCAACATCGGAAAGGCTAGGAAACCACCACCCAGATTCAGGCATGCTTTGGGCGGTATCCACGATGATTTCATGAAGTGGGATAATGGAGCGTTTATTGCCTTTGCCAATCACTGCAGGGGTTCTTTTCTCTAAATCTAAATCACTACCTCTAATTTTGGCTATTTTATGCACTCTGAGGCCACATAAGGCAGCTAATAGCACCATGACGCGAGTATTTTTAGCCGAGTTTTTCAGGATTTTTGCGAGCTGGATATTTTCAACCGGCCGCGGCGCGTATTTTGGGCGCTTTCGCACTGGCACGCCGTCCATAGGGGATTTCTCTATTTTAAATCTTGGCTCTTCCCCGTACACACAGGGGGTATTTTCCTGCAGTGGTAGTCGCTGGGCAAGGAGAGGGAGCTCTTCCCCATACACACGGAGGTATTTTCTAAGCAACTGGCGCGTATCGGGGCCCTTTCTCCCATGCACAGGGTCCGCAGCAAAATTATGCAACAGCTACCCACTCCAGCCTAAAAGTCTGTAGCGGGTAAGAAAAATAAAAATCCGCTGGTAAAACAGTAACGGCACTGCGTGCATACCTGTACTAGTTGCACCCCTCCCTACACGCCTAAAAACAGGACGTTATGGAGAAGAGGAAATCTTCCAAGGCATTCCCGATGCAATGTTTGAGGCAGATATTACGTTCATATCCGAGGTATGGTAGTTCGCGTGTGCGCGGTTCCTATTCTTGCCATGATTCGCGGTTCTTTTGGGTTATTCTTAGGGTTATGGAAAGCGGAGAAAATTATTTAAATTTATCTGGCTTCGCTAAAGCCATAGGGAAAGATTTAAGCCATTTGTCAAAAGCTAAGGATCTTCCCCCTGCCGACGCATGGCTCAAAGGCGCGGGAGAAAAGAAAAGCCCGCTATGGCTAGAAAGCACCGCGCTCGCTTATGGGCAAGCCATCGAAGCCCGAAGAATAAAATTCACGAAGAAAAATAAATAACCTAACGCCCCTTATGCGCTTGCATAGGGGGCGTTTTCTTAGCTGTAACGCGACTTAAAAACTTTTTACAAACCCACCTGAACTTTGAGTGAAACTTCCCTAGACACCCCAAGCATGTTTTCTATTCAGCCCCCCACATCAGAGAATCCAATAAGTTCCTTGAACACCCCACACAAGTAGTGTATAGTGACTTGCATCTCATTTGATGGTTTGCAAGAACCGATACTTATAGATATTCGTCAAGCCATCAAAAATGACTAAGGAGCGAATAAATTTATGACTCACCTTGTTATTTCCATTCTCGCCCTAATCAGCATAATCGTATCTTTAGCAATAGTTGTATTGGTGATTCGCTTTCTCTACTACGGGTTCAAGAAACTTTATAGAGAAGACCAAGAATGGCAGTCGAACAGGAAAATGAAACAAAACCCGAATCATCTCGACCCCAAGCAATAACGAGAAGATACACAAGGTTAGAGCAGTATCTCTTAGTAACCCCATAGAACATCACCCATAGATGAGGCTTAGAGTAGGGGGTTCTATTGAGCTAACCCAGAAAATTTAAGAGATAGATACAAATGACAGGTAATTGGTTGCATCTAAGCTATTTTCTGTATCAGAATCAAAAAATAAACTCAGCAGTCCTGAAGCCGTCAATATAAACGTAAGCATAAATAAGGTTGCGACAATTATTGATATGACGTATAAGTTTTTTGTCTCTTTTTTCATTCTTTATCCTTAGATATAAAAATGGTGTCTGACACCACCACGAAGATAGCACCAGACACCATAAGAATTATGAATTTCTATAAGAATGAACCTAGGTTTTACCCTAGAAGTTTTTCAGCAAGATAGCTTTGTACCTTGTCCAAAGAAACACGTTCTTGATTCATTGTGTCACGTTCACGAATCGTCACTGCCTGGTCTTCAAGAGTGTCAAAATCTACAGTGATGCAAAACGGTGTACCAATCTCATCTTGACGGCGGTAACGACGTCCAATAGCGCCAGAGTCATCATAATCAACATTCCATTGACGACGAAGCTGCTGTGCAAGGTTCTTTGCTGTTGGCACCAAATCTTCTTTTTTAGATAGTGGCAACACCGCTGCTTTAACAGGTGCAAGACGAGGATCAAGTTTAAGCACAGTACGCTTGTCTACTCCACCTTTAGTATTAGGTGCTTCATCTTCTAGATACGCATCTACAAGGAACGCCATCATAGAGCGGGTGAGTCCGAAGGACGGTTCAATAACATAAGGTACGTAGCGTTCGCCGGTTCCTTGGTCAAAGTATTCAAGCTTAGCGTTTGAGTGTTTGTTATGCACACCAAGGTCGTAGTCTGTACGGTTTGCAACACCCATGAGTTCGCCCCAAGGGTTGCCTTGGAAACCAAATTTGTATTCGATGTCGATGGTTCCGGCAGAGTAGTGGGCACGGTCGTCTTCAGGAACATCAAATTTCCGCATGTTATCTGGGTTGATACCTAGGTCAACAAACCAGTTCCAGCAGTCTTCAACCCATTGTTCAAAGTGTTGTGGTGCTTCTTCAGGGTGGGTGAAGAATTCGATCTCCATCTGTTCAAACTCGCGGGTTCGGAAGATGAAGTTTCCTGGGGTGATTTCGTTGCGGAAGGCTTTACCAATTTGTCCGATGCCGAAGGGTGGGCGTTTGCGTGCAGCAGTTACCACGTTGTTGAAGTTTACGAAGATTCCCTGCGCTGTTTCGGGGCGGAGGAAGTGTAGGCCTTCTTCGTTATCGACTGGTCCGAGGTAGGTTTTCATCAGACCAGAGAAGTTTTGTGGTTCGGTCCATTGTCCGCGTGTACCGCATTTGGGGCAGGCGATGTCTGCCATGCCGTTTTCTGGTGCGCGACCTTTTTTCTCTTCGTAGGCTTCGATGAGGTGGTCTTGTCGTAGGCGGGTGTGGCATGAGAGGCATTCGACTAATGGGTCGGTGAAGGTTTCTACGTGACCGGATGCTTCCCAAATTTTGGTGGGGAGGATGACGGAAGAGTCGAGTCCAACCATGTCTTCGCGTCCGCGTACAAATGTTTGCCACCATTGTTGGCGAATGTTCTCTTTGAGTTCAGCACCTAGGGGGCCGTAGTCCCACGCTGATCGTGTTCCGCCGTAGATTTCGCCGGCTTGGAAGACGAAGCCTCGGCGTTTTGCCAAGGTGATGACGTTATCGAGAACTGTTTTTTCTGCCATTATTACTCCTAGTGCCCCGCCGCTGGAGACGACGTGCAGGGGTTGTTTTATAGTGTCTGTGCGTATCTGTACGCGTTGTCTAAGAGTACCTTATTATTATGGTTCGTTCTGTGACTGAGCGGTGTGATACGTCTTGAGTTAAAGCGTAGGTCTTTTGCCTGCTGGTTCATCGGTTAGAGTATTAGTTATGAGTAATGTTGAACGTATTTTTATTCGTGATGAGAGTATCCGGCTAGGGCAGTTTCTTAAACTTGCTGCTTTAGTAGAGAACGGTGTTCATGCCCGTGAACTCATTCAAGATGGTCTTGTGAAGGTTAACGGTGATATTGAAGAGGCCCGCGGAAAGCAGCTACGCCATGGCGACACGGTAACGCTCAACGGTATTACTGTTGAGGTCGCCTCTGAAAGTAAACAGTAAATTACTGTATATACCGGTTGCAGTTAAGATTCGGTACACGTGTAGCGTAGCTGTTTTCCTCACTATAGCTACGTTAAGGCGAGTATATTTTTCTGGATAAATGACGCTACGTGCTGTATTTCTTGCGGGCAGATACTGTGAGCCATTCCAAAGTATTCGTGTAATTCGAGGTTAGTGTTTTCTTCTAACCATAAGCGAGTATATTCTTCTTTTCCGGTAGGAATAATGGGGTCTTGGTCGCCGTAACCGTAGAAGACTGGTATTTGTCGTTGTTTGAGTTGTTGTGTGGTTTTAGCCCATTCTTCTGTTTCAATGATGTATCCGCTAAGGCCAATAATTGCTGATATTTTTTCGGGATAGCGTCGCGCAATACTTGTTGCTAACGCCATACCTTGTGAGAAGCCGAGGAGCGTTATCCCATCGTAGTCTGCACATTCTTTGTCTAACCATTGGTTCACGTAGTCGCAGGCTAGGTTAATGCTGTGTAAGGAACTGTCTAAGAGCTGGTTGAGTGGAAACCACTGGTACCCGTAGCTGACGGCGGGAATATGTGCGGTGGTTGCGGTGTCGTCGATGGTTGCGCCGACGGGCTGAGGTGCTCTCATGCTCGCCCATGTAATGTTTTCTGAGCCGATGAGTTTGGCTATTTGCAGGAGGTCTTGTTCGTTAGAACCATACCCGTGTAAGAGAAGAATGAGATGTGTTCCAGCACGTTTTTGTGCGGGGTGTAGGTATTCAACGGTATAGGTCATGTTTTTCCTTAGTAATGGGTATGGCAAAAGAACTCGTTGTGGTGCGCCCAAAATAGGCGTGGCACACCACAACGAGTTCTTGCTGTTTTATATGAGCGTTTTACGTCGTTTGAGAAGTTCTGCTGTTTTCTCTAACCACATATTGCGGTCTTGTACGACAGGAACTCTAGTCTTTGACGGTGCTACGGGAGTATCGTCAACAAATTGATAGATTGTCACTGTTGCCGATTCTTCTGCGCCCGCCTTTTGCACAGTGGAGCGTCGCTCTCTTCGTTGTTTCCTCTTGACCGTAGGGATTTTATAGATCTCGTCTGAGTCCCCTACTCCTAAGTAAAAAGGAAACACTGCAGGAAACGCTTTACGCCCTAAATAGGTGCTGAATTGGGGGCTTCTTAGGGCCGCATCTATTTCTTCAGTTTTACCTTCTGCGGTGATACGTACAATAAATTCGCTATCTGCAAGATATGTACGGTTCACGATAGAAGTTCCAGATTGCGCGTCGGGAGTAAACACTAAGCTTTTTGCGCTTGATGCTTTTTGCCCTTGTGCAAGGAGGATACGACGGCGGAAAGTTTCTTCTCCTGTACGCGGATTAATCGTCTGAAAATCATCAGTGTATTGCACGGGGCGTTCCATACGGATAGTAAACTCTACGTTTTCTAACCATTGTGGCCATTGCCCTCGTTGATACCCCAATGCACCTGCGAGAAGCCCTCGTAGGGCACTTGGTGTAGGGATTTTACCTGTGTTGACGATATTACCGGTGACGGAGGCACCAGCCCAAGACTGTAAGGGGCCAGCTAATCTCAAATACACCGATGATGTCATTGGCAGATCCATTCCACGATGTTTTCTACGAATTCTTTGCGGGAGACAGCTTTGAGGTCACCAAACTTTCCGTCAAGGTTGGTGTATGTTCCGGTGAGGGATTCTACTGGGCCGAAGTTGTCTGGGTCGAAGCGTCGTGCTGCAGCATATTGTTGAGCGAGCTCGTCGATTGTTGCGCCAAGATATCCGCCTTCAGCACCATTTTTTACGGGCGTTTCGAAGTCGTATGCGGTACGGTACTGTTGTTCTTCTGCTAGAACGAGAGCAGGCTGAACATAAGGTGCTGTACTGTTTTCTTTACCGCGGGGCATTCCGTAGAGAATTGCGGTAATGAGTTGGCGTAGGTTCTCTTTAGAGTCTTCTTGGCCAAATCCTGCCCAGCTTTTCTTGAGCTGTTCACGGTCGATGCTCACAGTGCGGTAGAAGACACCGTTCGTGTATTGTGCAACGCCAAGGAATGTTGCGCCAGAGTCACCGTTACGTTCTTTAATATCGTCGACGGTGGAGAAGTAGTCTGTTTCGATGGTTGCGGGGTGTGTTGTCACTCCGGGTGAGACGCTGAGAGCTGCTTCAGTGTTTTTGGTGGGTGCGTTAGCGAACATGCGACCAAAAGCTGCGATAGCAAGAGATCCGGTACGTCCGTCTTCGATGAAGGTTTCGTCGGTACGTCCTAGTGCCGTGTATGCTGCGGTGGTGAGTTCCTCTTCGCTGAGCCACGAGGAACGGTCGGAGCCGCCTTCTGTTTCTTTTTCTGCACCTTTGGTGAGTGTTCCAATAATTTTTTTAGCTTCCTTAGTCAAGGATTTTTCATCTGCATCGGGTTGAAGTTCTAATGCTTTTGCTACAACTTCATTTACGAGGGAGCCTGAACGTACAGAGTAATCCAAAGAGGCATTCTCGTAGGCAACACGGATTCCTCGCTTGATGGATTGTGAGGAGTGCAGTGCACGTAAGCTTCCGCCGATGGTTGCACGTTTTGGTGTTCCGCTGTCATCGCGGTTGAGGTTGGAGTAGGGTACGGTTGAGACGATGCTCAAGGTCAGGTGACGAGACATGTCAATGTCCTTTCAATAGGTAGTGTTAAGAAAATACTTGGTATGTATAAAAGGTTTATGCTTCTGTTTCTTCAGTTTTTTCTTTTTTAGGGAAAACTGCCGAATAATAATCGCGCATCATGGTGAGGCGGTGTTCACGTGATTCCTCAGAAACACCGTTCCCCCAATAAGTGAACATATTGATGAGTGCGCCAAAATGCATTGCCGGAACGTTGTTAAGCTTCCCTGACATTTGCATGATGCGGTATAAAGTGCGAACTGCCTCTTCTAAGTTTTGTGTGTGCAGATACGCTAAAAGCTGGCCTATCCTATCTGGGTTATCGGGGTTTAGCTCTATATCTCTATCGTTGGCAAGCGCACGACTTACTTCTGCCGCCCACGTTCCCACGCTCTTCCACTGGTATTTCCCGTCGTTATCAAAGTTTTGAGGGATATTGTTGAATTCAGAGATGACCCCAATGGAACGGAGCACTGCCGTTCGATGATGGGAGTTGTCTATATAGGGCAACACGTAAGGGTACGCATAATGTTCCATGGTAGACACTAAGCCTTTTCGGAGAGCTGACCGTGCCTTCTTTGAGTTGGACTGGGGTTCTCTCACCCTTAGCGTAAATCTAAGGAGATTATAATAAGATTCCTGAGCCATAAAAGCTCCTTTCTATCAATAAAAATTAACTTTGCGAGAACAACGCAAAATGTAAACGACGGTCTAAGATTCCTCGTACGTAAACCGCGCGTTCTGGATGCTGACTTATATGAGGCGCGATAGTTTTGTCGTACGCTCGCAGTGCAGCAGCTTGCGCTTTTTCAAGAACTTCCCGTGGAATCTTTTTTTCGCCTTCTTTTACAGAAATAACGAATTCTTCATACACTGGCCCAATTTCACGCCAGAAGTACGCAGAGGCATCTTTTCTGCGATGTTCCAAATCGTCAAAAGCCACAACACCTTTTCCTGTATCTCGGCGTTTTTTGTCTCCTTCAGTCATACGTCTGAAGGGAGCACGCACGATGTTATGTAACTCTTGAATAGTCTTTGCATGGGTTTGGATAGCTTCTTGTAATTCTTCGTTGGCGTCAAATACCCATTGCGTAGAGTCTGGTTGATAAACAGAGGAAGCTCTAATGCTAGGGGATGAGGCCGTTCCTTCAATTTGATGACGGATAAAGCACAGCGTTTCATCCCCATCACCGTCGTAGAAACGTTGTTCTAGCTGTTTAGAAGCCGCTTCAACTTTTGATTCTGCCGCCCATTCTACGGCTAGGTCAGTTGCGTCTCGCCCGAAGTCTAGACGCTGGGCTTTAAGTTCTCCGCTTTGATTTGGCATGTAGAGGTAGAAGGGATCCAGCGTATTGCGGGTATCCCACCAGTTTTTTCTAGCTTGTTTATCGCTAGCAGGCCCCATTTCTGGTACATACCATTTTTCTGGTATACCGCCAACGCGTACGCCTGCAAGGTTTTTATCTTCCCAATACGTAGCAACGGTGTTAGAGCTCCATGTTGCGTCCCATAGTGATGGTTCCGCAGAGGGTGTCTTCGCTTTTGTTATTCCTTCTCTGTCTGCCCATGCAGGCAGCTCTTTACTGAAAACCCAGCTTTTAGGAATAGCCATCAGCAACGTAGCAAGGAGATTCTCTCCTTGCCAGAAGATTTCTGTAGCGGCATTTCCTTTTCCCAGATACCGAATCCCTGGTGCACCCATGGCGCACTTGTCACCATCGTAGGTATTATTTCCAGCCATTGAATAGTGGTGGTATACCAAAATATCCGTGGCAGCTTGTTCTAGAGAAATAGACTGAGGTTGGGCAACAATGAGGTTCCAGAAATCTTCTCCTGCGTCAGAGGGCATGGCTGGTGAAAGCTTTTTGACGGGCTGCTGCCCCGGCCCTAGAGCACGAGCGCTATCTTTTGCAGAAGTTGGTGCGACGGGTGGTCGCTGCATGAAAGGCATGTTCCCATCAAAAAGGTCGCTACCTGCGGCCAATTCTTCTAATGCTTTATCTAATGCTTCTTCTGGAACGCCTGATTTTAGGACCTTTTCGCTAATCTGAGGAGCTTTTTTAGGGTTATCAGCTCCGCAGTGTCTTAATGTCACAGCGAGTACTGTCGTTAGTAGTCTCAGAAAAGCTGCGTACTGGTATCCAGGAATCTTTTTATCAAGCACTACTCCGTCTTTATGTGCATGAAGCAAGGCTTCTCGTACTGTTACAGACCCAGAGGTGAGCTTCACAAAGGAAACATCTTTAAGTATGTCTACCATCACAGACCTCTCTTTCTTTAGGATAGTTGTGAAATATGCTGCATAACTCACATTGTGACAGAACGTATCTCAACCTGTCAACAGTTTTGCTATAAAATTAACACATAAATATAGTTACAAATAACAAGTTGATTTTATGATAACCAGTGATACGATAAAGACCAAAGAGTAGAAAAATACCTCCGCGCATACGGAGAAAATGGCTATAGTAGCAAAAAACAAAGAAATACCCCCGAGAGCTTCAGGGAAAGCCAATAGCGTTTAGTTTAGCACTTCTTTATAGCTACAAACCAAGAAAGGAAGCTATATACCATGAGTACAAATGTTCATCTTACAAAGTTCCCCGCTCACCTCGCTCTTTCTCGTGCGAGCAATCACTCCCCCTCGTCTCAGGGATTCTTACTTGATTCCCCTAAGTTCAGACACCGTGCTGTTATGGGGTTATTTGATGAAAATCTAGAATCTTCCAACCCTCGCTCAAAACACAACATCCTCTTCCGCTTAGATTCTGTACCGGGACATGCTCCATATTTCCTAGTCCAGTCTTCTATTCCTGTACAGGCAGAAGACATTATTGAAGAGCTTGAGACGAAAGAAATTTCTCTCCAGTCACCGCAAGAAGGAACACCTGTTGCTTTTAGGCTTGCAATCAATGGTATCGTCCGTAAATCTCGTTCTCATGAGATTGTCCATGTTCCATTTGACGGAGAAGACCCAGAGAATCCTTTAAGTTTCACCAATTGGCTTGAACAACGTCTTTCTGGAGCACTCAAAGACATCTCCGTCATGAATCATCAGCGTCAGGTCTTAGGAGCAGACCGCACAGGAAAAAAGCAAGGCGATTTGACGGTTCAGATAGATACCGTAGACGGATTTGCCTACGTTGATTCCCCATCAGCTCTTGAACAGATACTTCTCAACGGCGTAGGACGAGCGAAGTCCTATGGCTGTGGAATGCTTAGCATTAAAATCGCCCAATAAACGGTGAGGAATACTCATGCCTGTACCAACACATAGCTATCTCTGGTCAAAACAAGACAAGACTCACGGCACATACCCTCTTCTTGCCCATTTACTCGACACCGCAGCAGTCGCAGGTGTGCTCTACGACCGTTGGTTACGACCAGGACTTCAAGAACTTTTTAAGCAAGAGCTAGGTCAACAAGCACGGAGTATCGTGTGCTTTATTGCTGGTAGCCATGACGTTGGTAAAGCCTCGCCCTTATTTCAAGGGCAGTTTTCACAAAAGGAAGAAGTCTGGGACAGTATTCGTGAAAATATTTTGATTCACAATCCCTTAGCGTTTGAAGGGTTATCCGATCTGAGCGAGGACCAGAGAAAAGAGCGTTCTTTACGTCGTCATGAACAAATTAGCGCTTCAGCGCTCGGATTCTATGCAGATAGTTCTTCTTGTGTTCATGTCACATCTCAAGCTATCTGGCAATGTTTACCAGCTCTAGGGCATCATGGGTACTTTGATATTCCATTCGACCTTGACAATAAGCAGATTTTTAAACGGAAGCGTCGACTACATAGTGCTTTTACCTCCCTCCTTGAAGAAAACGGTTGGACACAGGCTCAGGACGATTTATTGTCGCTAGTGGAGCAGGCAGTAGGAATTTGCCGCAAGGAGTTCCCTGATGAGGTATCTAATACGGTGATTGTGTTGCTTTCGGGTCTAACTATTCTTGCAGATAGGATTGCTTCGCATTCTGATTGGGTCGCTCAGAATCAACAGCTCATGGCTGACGGAACGCTGATTTTAGAGAAACCGAATGAATGGGTAGCCGCTTTATATGCGCAGGCCCTTCACAAGGTTGAGGAAACTGTTGGTGTTTACCATGGTTGGGAGGACGAGGTTTCTGCTCGTCAGGCTATTCTTGGTGATTATGAGCCTCGGCCTATGCAAGCTGAAGCGTTGCGTTCTGGTGGTGGATTATGGAATGTGATGGTGCAGACCGGCGGAGGCAAAACAGAGGCTGCTTTGTTGCGTCATTGTACAGAACAAGAACGTTTGTTGTTTTTGCTTCCTACTCAGGCAACTTCTAACGCTTTGATGCGCAGGGTGCAAAAATTTTATGAGGGTACGCCGAACGTTGCGGCTTTGGCGCATGGTCTAGCGTCTATTGAGGATTTTTACCAAACCCCTATCACGAGCTTTGGCGGTTCTGAGATGGGTGATAGTTCTTGTGTGGGGCAAGGTTCTGGCGGTTTATATCCTACGGAGTTTGTGCGTTCTGGTGCGGCTCGTTTACTTGCTCCTGTTTTTGTTGGCACGGTAGATCAGGCGTTGATGGGTTCTTTGCCTCTTAAGTGGACTCATCTGCGGTTATTGGCTTTGGCAAACTCTCATATTGTGGTTGATGAGGTGCATACTCTCGATCATTATCAAACACAATTATTGGTCACTCTTCTTGGATGGTTGGGAAAGACGAATACGCGTGTCACTTTGCTGACGGCAACTTTACCGCAGTGGCAGCGTCAACAATTTTTGGAAGCGTATACAGGTGAGTCTCTATCCGAGCACAGCCTTGTTCCGGCTTTCCCTGCAACAGAATCATTAGAGTATTCTTCTTCTACACCGGAGACTTCTGCCCTACCAAGTGACACATATAGCATTGATTTTTCGTTAGATACAGTCGATTCTAATTCTCTAGAAGATTCCCATATTATGTGGGTTCGTTCCATGCGTGAACGATTCCCCAAAGCTCGTATCGGCGTTATTTGTAATACGGTTCAGAGAGCGCAGACGGTTGCTGCTGTTCTTGAGCAAGAGTATGGGGGTGTTGTTCTTCTTCATTCTCGGATGACCGCGGAGCATCGCCGTATTAACGCACAACAACTTGAAGCACTGATTGGTGCTGGTAAGACGGCTGAGTCTGTCATTGTTGTGGGTACTCAAGCTATTGAAGCTTCTTTGGATATTGATTTAGATTTTTTGAGTACGGATTTGTGTCCGTCAGCGTCGTTGATTCAGCGTGCTGGTAGGGTGTGGAGGCGTTCTGATGTTTTGCGTGTAGAGCGTATTCCAGGTGTTCCGCATATACCGATTCGGGTGGTTCGTGTTGCTGAGCTTGATAAGTATTCAAGTGCACCGTATTTTCAGGCTGAGTTGGAGCGTACATGGTCGTTTTTGATGGAGCATCAGCATTTTGTCGTACCCGATAATAATCAAGCTTTTATTGATAGCTCATCTTTATCTCTTGACACTTTCGCAGACCAAGATGATGACGCATTTTTAGATGCCTTTGCCGATATTGTGAGCCGTATTCGTAAGGGGCTCAGCGCTGCGACACCCTTAGAAGAAGCGTTAGATGATGAGGCAAGGATAACGGAGTTCAAACAGCTCACTCAAAGAGGTGGAGACGAGGAGTCTGCTGAACGACGTACACGCCTTATTGAACGTGAAAGCACACCGGTTATTCTTTGCTGTTCTGATGGCAGTATTCCTGGTGCGTGGGATGGCGCCCCCGAAGATCTAGCAAAGATTACTCCTCAAGAACAGCAGAAGATTCGACAAGCATTAAAAGGTTCTTTGCCATTAGTTGTTTCTTCTTCAAAATTATCAGAGCAGTTAGTTTCTTTGGCTGATGCGCCGTCTCTTCTGAAGCGGTATTCGTATTTGCCTCAGGCTGAGCGTTTTTATGACCCTGCGTCAGGATTTTCAGAGCACCTCTTTACTGAGGAATAGGGGAATGTTCTTATGGCTTATTCGGATGAGGCTTTAGCTTTTTCGACGATACCGGCTTCTCATCAGGTTCGTTTAGAAGATCGAGTGTCTTTTCTTTACTTAGAGTATTGCGTTATTAAACAAGAGAAAACAGGTGTTGTTGCGTGGGGTTCGGAGCGGGGTTCTGAAAAACTTGCGGGGCAGAAAATACAATTGCCGGTGAGTAGTCTTGCTGTTTTGATGTTAGGTCCTGGGACGAGTATTTCTCAGCCAGCAATCACCTCGTGCGCGAGGGCAGGTGTCACAGTGCTATTCTCTGGTGGTGGCGGTGTACCAGCATATTCTCATGCTACACCGCTGACCTCTTCTGCTCGTTGGGCTATTGCTCAGGCACGTACTGCTGCCCAAGAGAAATTTCAAAAGCAAGCGGCTCTTATTCTGTACAAAAAGCAGCTAGGTATTGAGAAAATGCCGGGTGGTTCTATTGCGACGATGCGTGGTTTAGAAGGCCGGACGATACGCAATCTATATCGAGAGCAGGCTAAGAAACATGGTGTTCAGGGGTTTAAACGTGATGTTTCAGCAACGGATAATGTCAATGTTGCGTTGAATCTGGCTCATTCGATTTTGTACGGTTGTGCTGCATCTGCTTGTGCTGCATTGGGTTTGAACCCTGCTTTAGGGGTGATCCATCGTGGGGATATTCGTTCTTTATTGTATGACCTTGCGGATCTTTATAAGCCTTCTTTAAGTATTCCGTTAGCTTTTTCGTTCTCGAGTAGTGAGAATATTGCAGAAGATATTAGGCGTGCTGTTCGTCGGGAGTTGGTACGTCAGAATGTTTTGCAGGGCATGGTGAAAACGTTGATAGAGGTGTATAGCCCGCAATTACCTCATCGTGATGATGATCGTCTGATTAGTGATAGAGGCGAGGAAGTAACTGGTCACACTCAATATGGTCAAAGGGCGCAGTAATGTTTGTTGTTCTCACCACGGTTTCTTTACCTCAGCATGTACATGGGTATTTAACGCGGTTTCTTTCTGAAGTATCGGTGGGTGTTTTTGTTGGTAATGTTTCGGCTCGTGTTCGAGATAATCTGTGGGAACGGTGTGTATTAGCTGCTGGAGATGGGTTATTGACTCTTGTGTATAGCGACAAGAGCATGGAACAGGGGTTTAATGTACGTACGCATGGTGTGCGGCGTCGTGTCATGGTTGATTGTGATGGGGTACTTTTAGCGTCGTCTTCTCCCCTGTCTCACGAGGAATTTTCTTCTGAAGAATAGCGGTCAGTAGCTCATTGTGAGGTGAACGGGGGCGATGCCGGGTTTGTTTCTTTTTCGTGTTGTGAGTGGGTTTTTCTGCCTTGTTTGAGAGCTGGTTCTAGGATTTTTTGTAGTTGTTTTGTCTCTAGGAGGAATCCGTCGTGTCCAGCTGGAGAGTAGATAGCTTGTGCTTGTACCGGTTGGGGCAAGGCGCGGGCTAGTTCATGTGATTGTTCTGGGTAGAAGAGCCTGTCATTGTGCACGTAGGCGATGGTCCATGTGCATTGGCTTCGTTGCAGTGTTTGGTGTAATGTTCCACGATTTCGGGTGATGTCGTGGCTCATGAGTATTTCGTTAATGCTGAGGTAACTATTTGCGTCAAAACGTTGTACGAGTTTATGTGCATGGTAGTCCATATATGATTCCACGCTGTATTGTGTACTGTTTTGTGTTTGTTGTGTGCGTCCGAATCGGGTGTGGAGTTCTTCTGAGGTTCGGTAGGTGATATGTGCGATGCGTCGAGCTATCCCTAGTCCTTGGCTGGGAGGTTGTTTATCGTAGTAGTCGCCTCCGTAGAAGTGTTGGTCGCTGCGGATAGCAAGGTTTTGTGCTTGTGCCCAGGCTAGTTGTTCTGCGGTGGTGTATGCACCGGAGGCGATGACGGCGCAGTGACGTACGTTTTCGGGGTAGGTGATGGCCCATTCTAAGGCTCGTGCTCCTCCGAGGGATCCTCCTATAACATGTGCCCATTGTGTGATGCCGAGTGCTTCTGCTAGATGTTTTTCGGCGTGTACGGTGTCTCGTACGGTAAGTTTTGGGAAGGATGACCCCCATGGTTGTGGGGGTTGTTTGTGTGGGTGTGTGCTGTGTGCTCCGGTGCTTCCGTTACAGCCTCCGAGAATATTCGGTGCTACGACAAAGTAGGTGTTTGTGTCGATGGTTTTTCCTGCTCCAACGAGGTCTTCCCACCAGCCATAAGTAGTGTTGTGTTCGTTGTGGGCGACGTGGGTGTCTCCTGTTAGGGCATGTAAGATGAGCACGGCGTTGTCTTTGTGTTTGTTGAGGTTTCCCCATGTTTCGTAGGCGATAGTTGCGTTGGGTAGTGTGTGCCCTGATTCTAGAGGTAGTGTCTCGATGGTTGTGTGGTGTTGGTAAGTGAGTGTTGTTGGGGTACTCATAGATGCTCCAATAACTATTGTTGTAGTAGATTGGGGCTGTATCTGCACTGTTGTCTCCTCTAGTGTGTTGCCTGTTTGGTGTGCAGGCTCTTATGTTGAGGAGGTAGTGCGTACTGCTCCCGCGCTTGCACCGTCTAAGAGTGTTTTTCTGGTGCCGGGTCTGTCTCAGTGGCACCCCGCCGCGAGTGGAGGGTTGCCGGCTAATAAGCTGAGTCTTGGTATTAGCGCTCTTGACCGTATTGTTATCGTATCTGAGTGGTTTGTTGTGGGTCGAGCCGTTTCTTCTTCTTTACGTTCTCATGCGGTAGTTTGTCTTGTTTCGTCATATTTTGTCTTTAGAATAGTTCTCATGTCGCGTTGTTTTAAGAGCGCATTATCTATTTTTCTTTTCGGAGGTACATTTCATGTCTCAAGCACCTGTTACGAAGCGTGTGGAGTCTTCACGTGTTCATCATGGCGATACGTTTATTGACCATTATGAGTGGCTTCGTGCTAAGGACGATTCTGAGGTGGTGGAGTACCTCAATACAGAAAATGCTTATACAGAGCAGTCCACTCAGTCACAGCAAGCACTTCGTGAAAGTATTTTTCAGGAGATTAAGGAGCGTACCTTAGAGACGGATCTTTCTGTTCCTTCTCGCCATGGAGATTGGTGGTATTTTTCGCGGACGATTGAGGGTGAACAGTACCCTGTATTTTGTCGTGTGCCTGCTTTGGTAGACGGTGGTGAGGTGGAGATGTTTTCTCCTCCGCAGGTTCAGGCGGGTGTTCCTCTTGATCAAGAGCAGGTCATTCTTGATTGTAATGAGTTTGCACGAGAGTTGCCGTTCTTTTCTCTTGGGTCTTTTTCGCCTTCGTTAGATGGTTCTTTGTTGAGCTTTGGTGTTGATGATTCTGGCGATGAACGCTATACCCAGTATTTCTTAGATTTAGAGACGTTGACTCTTTCAGAGGAGACTTTGCCCGGCATTTTTAGTGGCGCATATTTGACTCCTGATGCATCAACCCTTATTTATTCTCTTGTCGATGAGTCATGGCGCCCATATGAGATACGGGCTCACCGTATTGGTGCGGGGGAAGAAGATTGTATTCTTTTCACCGAGCATGACAATGCGATGTGGCTTAGCAGCGCTCTTTCTGCTGACCGGACTCATATCGTTATTACGTCATTTTCTTCTGAGTTTTCGGAGGTTCGTTTAGTTCCGCTTCAAGATATGTCGGCTGAGCCTTTGTTGGTTATTGGTAAGAAGCATCGTGTGCAATACGGTGTTGAGCCTATTCGTATTGATGGTGTGCCTTATGTTCTCATCATGCATGATGCTGACGCTCTTAACTCAGAAATTGTGCTTGCCCCTTATCCAACGTCTCAGCCTTTTGAGCAGTACCGTCAGTTATGGCTTAAAGTTATGCCTCATCGTTCTGAGGTGCGTATTGAGGGGTTTGATTTTTCCTCAACTCATCTTGTGGTGACGGCTCGTGAGAATACGACGGTACGAGTTTTTCTTGCCGATTTAGACCGTTTGCGCGCCTTGTTACGTTCGCAGTCGAATGCGGGGGTTGTTTTTAGTGAGCCGACCGGTTTTGTGGAGGAAATTTATACGACTGGTGTTTCTCATGTTTCTATTGATTCGCCGGTCATTCGTATTTCGTACACGTCGTGGGTGACTCCCCCTCGAATCTATGACTATTTTCCGCGTACGCAGGAGCTTATTCTTCGCCGTGAGACCCCCGTATTAGGCGATTATCATGCTGAGGATTATCAGGCGTATCGCATGTGGGCACCTGCCCGTGATGGTGCGATGATTCCTATTTCTGTTATTCATCGTGCTGATCTTGATTTGTCTCAGCAGCATCCCGTGTTCCAGTATGGTTATGGTTCCTATGAGGTGTCGATAGATCCTTATTTCTCTATAGCGAGGTTGTCGCTTCTAGATCGTGGCGTGATTTATGTGGTGGCGCATATTCGTGGTGGTGGCGAGATGGGACGCCAGTGGTATCAAGATGGTAAGAAACTTCAGAAGAAGAATACTTTTACTGATTTTGTTGATGTTACGGAGTTCTTAGGGCAACGCCCGTGGGTTGATCAGAAGAAGATTGCTATTTCTGGTGCTTCTGCTGGTGGTTTGCTCATTGGTGCGGTTCTGAATCTTGCTCCCGAGAAGTATTGTGCTGCTATCGCAGGTGTTCCGTTTGTGGATGCGTTGACGACTATTCTTGATCCAGATCTTCCGTTGTCTGCTTTGGAGTGGGAGGAATGGGGTAACCCTATTGAGGATGCCGAAGTATACGAGTATATGAAGTCTTATTCTCCATACGAGAATATCCGTCACGTCAAGTATCCACCGATTGTTGCAGTGACGAGTTTTAACGATACTCGTGTGTTATATGTTGAGCCGGCTAAGTGGGTAGCTCAGCTACGTGAGAGTATCTCTGCTGATTCGGCTACTCCCCTGTTGAAGATTGAGATGGATGGTGGGCACGGTGGCGGTTCAGGCCGTTACACTGCGTGGCGTGATATTGCGTGGGAGTATGCTTTTGCGCTGACTTACTTATTAGACCAATAATATTTCTGGTTTTTCGGTATATAACAAAAGCGGTGGTGTTTCCTCGTTGGAGGCAACACCACCGCTTTTGTGTTTAGCCAGGTGTAAGAGGCTTAGAGTTCTACGCCAAGTTTTTCGAGGATGAGTTCTCGTACACGTCCGGCGTCTGCTTGTCCGCGGGTTGCTTTCATCACTTGACCAACGATTGCGCCGACAGCTTGAACTTTGCCACCACGAATCTTTTCTGCAACGTCAGGCATTGCAGCAAGGGCATCGTCGATAGCGCCGCTGAGTGCACCGTCGTCAGAAACAACAGCTAGAGAGCGTTTTTCAACGATTTCGGTGGGTGTTCCTTCACCGTCAAGAACAAATTCGAGAACTTGTCGAGCAATTTTATCGTTGATTTTTTTGCTCTCAATGAGTTGGTTAAGTTCCACAACGGTTTGTGCGCTCACACCAAGCTCGAGCAGTTCGGTTTCGCGAACTTTTGCGAGGCGAGAGATTTCTCCCATCCACCATTTACGCGCTACCGTTGGGCTAGCGCCTGCAGCGACGGTCTCTTCAATTGCGTCCATTGCCCCAGCGTTGACAACGTCACGGAACTCTTCATCAGAGTATCCCCATTCTGCTTTGAGACGGCGACGGCGTTCTGCAGGGGGTTCTGGCAGTTCTGCGCGTAGACGTTCAATCCATTCGCTATCGGTAACCACGGGCACGAGGTCTGGCTCTGGGAAGTACCGGTAGTCGTCAGCGTCTGATTTGGGACGCCCCGGTGAGGTTTCACGGGTGTCTTCGTGCCAGTGACGGGTTTCTTGAACGACTTTTTGTCCAGTTTCTAGAACAGCTGCATGTCGTTGAATCTCGTATCGAACAGCACGTTCTACAGAGCGTAAGGAGTTGACGTTCTTTGTTTCAGAGCGAGTTCCAAAGGTGCTGCTTCCTTTAGGCATGAGGGAGACGTTTGCGTCACAGCGGACGTTTCCACGTTCCATACGCGCATCGGAAATTCCTAAGTTTTTGACGATTTCGCGGATAGCTGCCACGTAGGCTCGTGCGAGTTCTGGTGCTCGTTCTCCTGCCCCAACGATGGGTCGGGTCACGATTTCGATGAGGGGAACGCCTGCTCGGTTGTAGTCTACGAGGGAGAAGTCTGCACCTTGAATACGGCCGTCTGCGCCGCCTTTGTGGGTGAGTTTTCCGGCGTCTTCTTCCATGTGGGCACGTTCGATGTCGATGGTGAAGATTGTTCCGTCTTCAAGTTCAACATCGAGAGAGCCATTTGCGGCGATAGGCTCATCGTATTGTGAGGTTTGGAAGTTTTTAGGGGTATCTGGGTAAAAATAGTTTTTACGCGCAAAATGCGAAATTGGTGCAATCTCGCAGCCTAGCGCAAGACCCAATTTGATGGCAGATTCTACAGCTTTTCCGTTGACGACCGGAAGCACACCAGGTAGCCCGAGGGATACGGGGGTGACGTTGGTGTTTGGTGTATCGCCAAATTCGTTGGGCGCAGCATCAAACATTTTTGTTTTGGTGTTGAGCTCTACGTGAACTTCAAAGCCTAATACTGGGTCGTATTTTTCGATTGCTTCGTCGAAGCTTAGGGTTTCTTCAGACATTATTTCGCTCCCCCAAAGTTAAAATCGCGAATCAGTGATTCGGTGTCGGGCATCTGTGTCCATAGTGGGGCACCCCAGGTGTTGTTCAAGAGGGTTTCGAGCCCTGCACCAACACGGTAAAGACGTGCGTCTTCGTGTGCTGGGGCGGTGAATTGGATACCTACGGGCATGCCGTCTTCGTCAGCTAGTCCAGCTGGTAGAGACAGTGATGGGACGCCCGCAAGGTTGGTAGGTACAGTTGCGATATCGCCTAGGTACATTGCCATGGGGTCACCGTCAGTTTTTTCACCGAGTTTGTATGCGGTGGTAGGTGCTGTTGGTGAGACGAGGACATCGCATTGTTCAAAGGCTGCAGCATAGTCACGTTGGATGAGGGTGCGAACTTTTTGAGCTGAACCGTAGTAGGCGTCGTAGTAGCCTGCAGAGAGGGCGTATGTTCCGAGAATGATACGGCGTTTTGCTTCTGCGCCGAATCCTGCGGCACGGGTTGCTGCCATGACACGTTCGATGGTCAGTGGGCCGTCTTCTGGTAGTACACGAAGCCCGTAACGTACGCCGTCATATTTGGCGAGGTTTGAGGAAACCTCAGAAGACATGATGAGGTAGTACGCGCCAAGAGCCTCTTTGACCGATGGCAAAGAGACCTCAATAATATGGGCGCCAGCTTCTTTAAGTAATTCTAGTGATTCGTTAAAGCGTGCAGTAACACCGTTTTGGAAGCCTTCACCAGTGAGCTCTTTGATGACGCCAATACGGATTCCGGCTAGGCTTCCTTCTCGGGCGCCTTCTCGTGCCTGTTCAACGTAGGGGCCAACCGGCTCGTTCAAAGAAGTTGAGTCGTGGCGGTCGTATCCTGCGACGGCTTCGTGAAGCAGTGCTGCGTCAAGAACGGTGCGGGAGCAAGGACCTACTTGGTCTAGGGATGACGCCATGGCAATAACGCCGTAGCGTGAGATAGAACCGTAGGTTGGTTTGACGCCGACAGTTCCGGTGACGGCTGCTGGCTGTCGGATGGAACCTCCAGTATCGGTTCCTAATGCCAGAGGTGCTTGGAAAGCACCCACTGCTGCTGCGGAGCCACCACCGGAGCCGCCGGGGATACGGTCTAGTGCCCATGGGTTGCGGGTGACACCGAAAGCGGAGTGTTCGGTGGATGATCCCATTGCAAATTCGTCAAGGTTGGTTTTGCCGAGGATGGGCATACGTGCTTGGCGAACTTTTTGGGTGACGGTACCGTCGTAGGGGCTCATCCAGCCTTCAAGCATGCGAGATGCTGCGGTGGTGGGTTGTCCTTTGGTGACGATGAGGTCTTTGATAGCAATGGGAACGCCTGCTAGTTCGGGGAGTTCTTCGCCAGCTGCGCGGGCTTTGTCAACGCTTTGAGCGGTTGCTAGTGCTTCTTCTTCGTTGGTGTGGAGGAAGGCGTTGAGCCCGTCTTTTCCTGCGGAACGGTCGTTGCTGTCGAGGGCTTGCCCGTCGGTTGCTTTGATACGGTCTAGGTGTGCTTGGGTGATTTCTACTGAAGAGATTTCGCGAGACTTAAGTTTTTCGACGAGTTCTGCAGCAGAGAGTTTAATGAGTTCGTTCATAGTTTTTCCTTAGTCCTCATCGAGAATTGCTGGGACTTTGAATTTTCCGTCTTCTGCATCAGGTGCCCCGGAGAGCGCTTCTTCTGCGCTGAGGGTCTCCTCTACGACGTCTTCTCGGAAGACGTTTTGTAGTGGGATGGGGTGTGATGTTGCTGGAATATCGTCGGATACTGCTTCAGAAACAGATTTGACGGATTCGACGATGACGCCGAGTTCCTGTGCCATTGCTTCTAGTTCGGTATCCGTCATTTCGATGTGTGCCAGTTCCGCTAGGTGCGCAACTGTCTCACGGGTGATGTCAGACATAGATTCTCCGTAGTGGACAAAAGTTTTCTTTTCTAGTTTATCTCTCTGAACTCACTTTAGGCAGTTCTCTTGAGGATATGTGGCAGGTTCTCTCAAAGAACTCAGTGAGGTTAAAGAAAAGACTTCGCTTTCTTCCTCAATGAGTTGAGGAAGAAAGCGAAGTCTTTATGCTACCTAATGGAGATTATCTCGATATTAGAGAGCTGGGATAACGAAAACCTGACCGGGGTAGATGAGGTCTACGTTAGCAATAATGTCTTTGTTTGCATCAGCAATAACGTGGTAGGAAGGAAGACCTAGCTGGTATGCGATACCGGAGAGGGTATCACCAGGCTTAACGGTGTAGGTACCAGCGGTTGCTGCAGGTGCAGGAGCAGGAGTGGACTCTACAACAGGTGCAGGTGCTGCTACGGGTGCTGGAGCTGGAGCTGGTGCTTCAACAACAACGGGTGCTGGTGCAGGAGCTGGAGCGGTGTATTCAACAACTGCTTCAGACTGAGGAGCAACGGGTGCTGCTGGTGCAGGTGCTGCTACGGGTGCTGGAGCTGGAGCTGGTGCTTCAACAACAGCTGGTGCTGGTGCAGGAGCTGGAGCTACGGCAGCAGGTGCGC
>NZ_JBLXXZ010000006.1:0-121216 GCF_048513015.1 Rothia sp. P7181
TTCGTGGTTCTGTTTCCATTAGTTTATCGAGGACTTGGCGTAGTTTTGTTGAGGAGGTATGAGCGGTATAGGGGAAGTACACAACCTCAACACCGACCTGAGCAAAACGTTGTTCTAAGTCAATACCGCGTGGTGTCCCTTTCCAGTCATCGCCTTTGAAGAAGGTGTTGTATCGGACCTCTTTCCAGGTCTCTAGTTTGTCTTCAAGGACTTCTGCATGAACACGGTCTACAAAATCAATGTGGGAGACAATTTCCATACGCTCAGCTAAAGGTATGACAGGCTTCCTACCTTTAGTAATTTCTAGAATTTCGTCTGAGACGACTCCTGCAATTAAGTAATCGCAGTGTTTCTTAGCTTCTCGTAAGATGTTCAAATGTCCTACGTGGAAAAGGTCAAATGCTCCAGCAGCATACCCGATGTTCATAGGTCCCCTAAATACTCTTGTCATAGATGTTTTGACTTTTCAAGAGTACGTCAGGTTGAGGAAGAAACACCTATTATTCTTAGGCATAGTTTTAGGGACAACAGCCCACAAAAACTACTTTTTTAGGCTCTGACCAGTAAAAACTATATGATTAGGGTAGCTTTCTCACAACAGTTGTTAGAACTGTCAGCTTATGAGTTCTGCAACTGAGCTTCTTTTGCCGCCTCTTCGGCAGCAACCCACGAAAGCATCGCACATTTAACACGTGCAACAAATCGAGAAACACCTGCAAAAGCTGCCGCATCCCCTAGGAGTTCTTCATCTGGTTCAATCGTCCCACGAGAACGTAATAGCTGACGGAATTGTTCCACCATCTCGTTGAACTCTTCAATGCTTAAGCCTTGAGCCATCTCAGATAGCACTGATGCTGAAGCCATAGAAATAGAGCAGCCGTCACCTTCCCAAGAAATATTCTCAATGTGTTGCTTGTTCTCGCTGAGACGGACTCTCAAGTTAATTTCGTCTCCGCAAGTGGGGTTATATTGGTGGTTATCTGCACTAGGGTGTCCCTGATTGTCGTTAAGCCCCTCCCCCAAACGCTGTTTAGAATGGTCAAGAATTATTTGCTGGTATAAAGAATCTAGTGAACTCATAAGGCTATCTTTCTTAGCGAAGGTTTAGTATCCAAAGTAGCTGCGTACTTGTGCAAGCTCTTCAAGGAAAATATCAATCTCTTCAGTTGTATTGTAAATATAGCTTGACGCGCGGGTAGAAGCAGTAAGGCCCAAAGCACGGTGCAATGGTTGAGCACAATGATGTCCAACACGCACCGCGATACCTTGCATATCAAGTAGCTGTCCAACATCGTGAGGGTGCACTCCCTCTACGTCAAAAGCAACTAGTCCAGCTCGTGTCTGCCCTGCTTCAGGGCCTAAAGAACGAACTCCGTCAAGGTTGTTGATTCCGTGCACTAAACGCTGCCCTAACTCATGCTCCCAAGCATAGACCTGATCCATCCCAATATTTTGAAGGTAACGCACCGCCTCAGCTAGAGCAATAGCTTGAGAAATTTTTTGAGTGCCTGCTTCAAATTTTGTGGGAGCTTCCATAAATTTAGCTTCTGTCATGGTGACTTTTGTAATCATCGAACCACCCGTCAAAAAAGGAGGCATATTGGCAAGAAGCTCTGCTTTTGCATAAAGCACCCCAATACCGGTAGGGGCAAGCATTTTGTGCCCAGAGAACGCTGCAAAATCAACATCCAGTTCATGAAAATTCACCGGCATATGTGGAACCGACTGGCAGGCGTCAAGAACAACGAATGCGCCTACCTGACGTGCTAATGACACCAAAGTATCTACCGGATTAATACACCCAAGAACGTTCGAAACATGAGTAAAAGACAGAACCTTCGTTCTCTCCGTGATAAGGCGTTCAGCCTCCTCTAAATTGAGAGTCCCATCTGCATTAAGCGGTATCCAACGCAACGTTGCACCAGTTTTTTGAGCAAGTATCTGCCACGGAATCAAGTTTGCGTGATGTTCTTGTTCAGTAAGAACAATCTCGTCTCCCTCAGACAACGCGAAAGGTTGTGATGCGGGTGCGCCGATACCAGATGAAGCATTCGCAAAAGAATATGTGATGAGGTTTAACGCTTCTGTAGCATTAGCCGTCCATACTATTTCGTTCTCTTGTGCACCAACAAAACCGGCAACAACCATACGAGCCTGTTCAAAGAGTTCTGTCGATTCCACAGCAAGAGTGTGTGCACCACGATGGACCGCAGAATTAGCCTGCTGATAGAAAGACTGTTCACTCTGTATCACCTGATAGGGATTCTGGCTTGTCGCACCAGAGTCCAAATACACTAGCCGTTTCCCGTTAACTTCAGTATTGAGCAGAGGAAAGTCCTCGCGTAGCTGTTGTACCGTCTGGTCGTTCAAGACAGTTCCTGAAGCTAATGCATAAGGGTGCGTCACGAGTTTTCTCCTCTAGGGGTCTGCCAACGGATAGTCAATAATAGTTATGATGCGCCGTGTAGCACATCATAACACCATGTTTTGATAGCTTATTCTTCAGTGACAAAAAATGATAGTCACAGCACGGTAAGAAGCCCGAGCCTCAGACTTCACCATAACTTTTTGTGCAGCATCTTAGGAAGATTCCGATGCCGTATGAAACTTCTGCTGTGCAGCAATAAGACCGTCTGATAACAACATATATACTGCCTGCGCTGACTGATCAATAAGGAACGGCAAGGATTGCACTTCATCTGAACTAAAAGGTTTGAGAACAAAATCCGAAACACTCATCCGCCCAGGAGGACGCCCAATACCCGTGCGCACACGGTAATAATCTTTAGTCCCGAGTACCTTAGTAATATCTCGTAACCCGTTGTGCCCGCCTTCACCACCACCGCGTTTGAGCTTGATAGTGTCAAAAGGAATATCTAGTTCGTCATGAACCACCACAATATTTTCCGCAGACACACCATAAAATTGGGCCAACTGTCCTACAGGCGCACCAGAAACATTCATATATGTCAAAGGTTTAGCAAGAACAGCACGTGGACCACCAATACCTAAACGCCCTTCAAGAACCATTGCTCGTGCTTTACTGTGACGTTTAAAATTTCCGCCTACGCTCTGAGCAAGCGCGTCAAGGACCATCTGCCCAATATTATGACGGGTACGTTCATACTCTGCCCCAGGATTACCTAGCCCAACAACCAACCACACGTCACTCATAATTTTCCTTTGATTCGATACTCCACGTCTTCAACCAGATAGATAAGTCTCTCAAACAACAACGACCCGCACACCATCATAGTATGCGGGTCGTCGCCACCTTCATCAGGTCAGAAGATGAAAAAGATTATTCTGCGTCTTCAGCAGGTGCTTCTTCAGCAGCTTCTTCTGCAGTCTCAGGCTCAGGAACGTCGAGTTCTTCAGGCTCAGAAACGTTAACAACAAGCAGTTCAGCGTCTGCAACGAGGGTTACATCAGCAGGAAGCTTGATGTCGCCTGCAAGAACGTGGTTTCCAGCTTCGCGACCTTCGATATCAACGATGATAGCGTCAGGAGACTTCAAAGCGTCTGCCTCAACCAAGAGAACGGTTTCTTCGAGGTTAGCTACAGCGCCCTGTGCAACTTCGCCTTCAACCTGTACAGGAACCTCGATTTCGACGCGCTCGCCGCGCTTAACGATGAGGAGGTCCATGTGCTGAAGTTCAGGACGAATAGGGTGACGCTGGATGTCTTTAATCATGGCAAGAACTTCTTCGCCTTCAATGTCAAGAGCAAGAATAGCGTTTGCCTGACGTGCAGCAAGAGTAGTTGCGTGACCAGGAAGAACAACGTGCTTGGGATCTTCACCGTGTCCGTAGATTACACCGGGAATGTCGCCTGCCATACGGATACGACGTGCGTATCCTTTGCCGAACCCTTCGCGAAGAGTTGCGGAAATTTTGATGGTATCTGACATAAGAGATACTCCTTTCAACTGGATATATTGCGCCATACAGTGTACTGACGCCAGAATATTATTCCAGTTCAGCCACCGTCGGGTTCGGACCTACCTACAGATGTTCTGTAGATATTCCACCGCCTTGGCTTTCTCAAGTGGTGTTGTTTCTTATATCTGAAGAGACAACCGTTCAATTATGCCTGATTAATAATACTCAGGCAAGGGGACGTTTGGGGTATCTCAAGTCATAGATACCCCAAACGTCTATATTTTTAATCCTGTAAACCCTCAAGGTACTTTGTGAGCGCTTCTTGATGGTCGCGAGGGGTAAACCCAGTAGCAATGATTTTTGACAGGTTCATTGCAGAGTTCATAGGACGTGGTGAGTAGTTCTCAGCTTCTGCAAAATATTCTGCGGTAGTTGTTTCACTCACACGTTGAGGGTCATGTCCGCACGCTTCGTAGACGTTTTGAGCTAGTTGCGCCCAGCTAATAACTTCTCCAGTGTTCGATACATGGTAAGTACCATAGGGTGCTTTGGCCTCAAGCAGATGTAAGAGTGCACCAGCAAGGTCTTCAGTGAAGGTTGGTCTGCCGTATTGGTCAGCAACAACAGCGGGATCGATACCACGCTCTGCAAGTGAACGCATAGTGAGCACAAAGTTTTTACCTTCACCAATAACCCAGCTGGTTCGCACCAAATAATGTGCGTTGAGGGCATTAACTGCGCATTCTCCAGCGGCTTTGGATTGCCCGTAGACTCCAAGAGGTGCTACTGGCGCATCTTCAGAGTATTCTTCTGGGCGTTCAAGGCTACCGTCAAAGACGTAGTCCGTTGATACATGTACCAATGGGATGTTTGCTTCACGCGCAATCTGAGCTAATGCGCTCACACCAGTGGCGTTAACCGCCCATGCGTCAGTGCGTCCTTGCCCCACCTGCGCGTTATCAACAGCAGTATAGGCTGAAGTGTTGATGATGGCGCGTAATGAACGCCAACGATAGGCTTTCTCCCAGCTTTTAGGTTCAGTCATATCTATTTCATCGCGAGTTGCTGCGATATATGGGATATGACGTTCGGTGAGCTGTCGTACGAGTTCTTTACCGAGTTGCCCTTGAGCTCCAATCACAAGAATAGGAGCTTCTTGGACAGGTTCTACAGCGTCTAAGCGTGGATGATTTTTGTCTTTATCAGAAAGTTCTGCCTGTTCGAGAGGAATAGGCCAGTCGATAGCAACAGTTTCATCAGCAAGGTTCAAGAAAGAGTATTCACCTTGTGCTTGAGCGGACCAATGGTCGTTGACGACGTAGGTGTATGCGGTGTTATCTTCAAGTGTTTGGAAAGAGTTTCCGACGCCACGAGGAACGAACACCGCCTTATCTGGTCCGAGTTCAACGGTAACGACTTTTCCGAAAGATTCTCCGGCGCGTAAGTCTACCCATGCACCGAAGATTTTTCCGGTAGCTACTGAAACAAATTTATCCCATGGTTCAGCGTGAATGCCACGAGTTGTTCCGACGCTTGCGTTGAAGGAGATGTTGTTCTGTACTGGCCCGAAGTCAGGTAGTCCAAGCGCCACCATTTTTTCGCGTTGCCAGTTTTCTTTGAACCAACCTCTGTTATCTCCGTGAACAGGCAGGTCAATCACGAGAAGCCCCGGAATATCAGTGGTGTGCACGGCAAGATCATGAGTCATCTTTTACTGCCCTGCTTTCGCGTATTTTGCTTCAACTTCAGCTTTGAGAGGTTCCCACCAGTCTCGGTTGTCTTCATACCAGCGGATGGTATCTGCAAGTCCTGATTCAAAGTCAGTAAAGCGAGGTTCCCAGCCGAGTTCTTCACGCAGACGAGTGCCGTCGATAGCGTAACGCAGGTCGTGTCCGGGACGATCTACGACGTGTTCAAAGGCGTCTTCTGGCTTACCCATCAAACGCAAGATTGTACGTAGCACGGTGATGTTATTTTCTTCGCCGTTCGCCCCGATAAGATAGGTCTCTCCGATTTTTCCTTTGTTAAGAATGGTCAGCACAGCAGAGGAGTGATCTGAAGCGTGAATCCAGTCGCGCACGTTCAGGCCTTCTCCGTAGAGTTTTGGTTTGATTCCGGAGAGAACGTTGGTGATTTGTCGTGGAATAAATTTTTCGATGTGTTGATAAGGCCCGTAGTTGTTGGAGCAGTTAGAAATGGTTGCTTCAATACCAAATGAACGAACCCATGCGCGCACAAGAAGGTCTGATCCAGCTTTTGTGGAAGAGTACGGCGAGGAGGGGTTATAGGGGGTGCGTTCTGTAAATTTTTGAGGGTCGTCGAGTTCGAGGTCACCGAACACTTCGTCAGTAGAAATATGGTGGTAACGGGTTTTGTGTTCACGAACCGCCTCAAGGAGGGTATACGTACCAATGAGGTTAGTGTGGATAAAAGGTGAAGGGTCGTTCAATGAATTATCGTTATGTGATTCTGCTGCATAGTGAACGACAGCATCTGCCTGTTGCACAAGTGGATCTACCACGTCGCGGTCTGCAATATCGCCTTTGACAAGCTCAAAACGCGATGAGTCTAGACCTGCTAAAGATTTCTCGTTAGCAGCGTAGCTCATAATATCGAGCACAGTTACATGATGATCGGTGTTCTCTAAAAGGTGGTGTACGAAGTTTGAACCGATAAAGCCGGCTCCGCCGGTGACAAGAATTTTTCCCATAGTTACATGGTACGGGAAGTATTATTCGTAGCGTTTGCACAAATAACAAATATTTCATTGATTTTCATGACACAATAAAGCGTATGAAGGGAATTATTTTAGCGGGGGGAACCGGTAGTCGACTCCACCCCATCACACTCGGCATCAGTAAGCAGCTCACTCCTGTTTACGACAAACCAATGATTTATTATCCGCTCTCAACTTTAATGTTGGCGGGTATCCAAGATATTCTCATTATTACAACACCAGAGGATAGTGAACAATTCCAGCGTCTACTTGGGGACGGATCGCAATTTGGAGTTTCATTCACGTACAAGGTGCAGCCCTCTCCAGATGGCCTAGCACAAGCGTTCTTATTGGGAGAAGAACACATCGGCAACGATAGTGTGGCGCTCGTACTAGGTGACAATATCTTCTACGGCCCAGGCCTAGGCAATCAGCTTCGTAAATATAGCAACATCGAAGGAGCCGCAGTCTTCGGTTACCGTGTTGCTGACCCAAGAGCTTATGGCGTCGTTGAATTTGACGAAGATTTCAAAGCTCTCTCAATTGAAGAGAAGCCAGAGAACCCTAAGAGCGATTACGCTATTCCAGGGTTATATTTCTACGACAACCACGTTGTCGAACACGCTAAAAGCATTAAGCCCTCTGCCCGTGGAGAGCTAGAAATCACTGATTTGAACAGGGTCTACCTTGAGCAAGGAAAATTGCAGGTAGAGGTCCTTCCTCGTGGAACTGCATGGCTAGACACCGGAACTTTTGATTCTTTAGCAGATGCAACGAGCTTCATTCGCACTGTTCAAGCACGTCAAGGTCTATCCATTGGTTGCCCTGAAGAAATTGCTTGGCGTATGGGATACCTCAGCGACGAGCAACTAGCTCAGCGGGCACAGCCGTTAGTAAAGAGTGGATACGGACAATATCTTCTCAATCTCTTGAAGTAGTTCTCAAAGCACTTACGTCATTGGGCACTCGACGTTTCGTGAAAGCAATTACTTTTGAGAGTTTTCTATCACTCACTGAAGTAGACAAAGCGACCAGTGTTAGAATGACCAAGACTTAAACTATCTTTATCTCCACCATCATTCCGCCTTTTGAAGGTTTTACAATATGACAATTCTTGATTTTGCGCGTCTGCTCAGGGTTAACCTGAAACTCTTAGTCATCGGCGCACTCATCGGAGCCCTCTTAGGGCTGGGGTATTCACTCCTCCAACCTAAAATCTATGCTTCATCTGCCACCGGCTACGTCACTGTTGGGCAGTCTGAGGGTATCGGCGATGTAATTTCCGGTAGCTCAGCAGCAAAAGATAAAGCACGCTCTTACCTAGCATTAGTATCTTCCGGCCCTGTTGCAAAACAGATTCTTGCAGAGAACCCTGACCTCAAACTCTCTGAAGGTCAGATTCGTGGAAGTTTACGGGCTTCTCTCGAAGGTGAGTCTGCTCTTATCCGAGTTCGTGCAACAGCAACTAGCCCCGAAGGCGCTCAGGTGCTAGCAAACTCTTCTTTAGAAGCGACAGCAAAAGTTGTTAATGAGCTAGAAGGATCCACTACTGTTCGTGTTGTCCCTCTTGATGACGCAACACTCCCTGGCGCTCCTATCAGCCCTGACACGAAAAAGAATGTTGGCATTGCTGCACTCATTGGTTTGGTTGCTGTCTTTGCTGTCATCTTCCTACGCCGTGCACTAGACGTCAAAGTTCGTACTCGTAACGATGTCATTAAAGCTACTGATGCTGGCATTTTGGGCATGCTCCCAGAGACTGAGAGCCTTTCTGAAGATCAAGTCACCACGAACAAAGACGACCATGCTTCTCAAGAAGCAGTTCGTCAGCTACGTACAAACCTCCGCTTCGTCAACGTTGATAAACCACCGCGTTCTATTATTGTGACATCTTCTGAACCTGGCGAAGGTAAGTCCACTGTGGCAACTTCTTTGGCTCGTTCTTTGGCTGAAGCTGGCGAGCCAACCATCATTATCGATGCTGACTTGCGTCGTCCAACCATCGCAAAGAAGTTTAAGATTGACTCTAAGCTTGGTTTGAGCCAGCTCCTTGCCGGTCAGATTACGCTTCAGGAAGCGACCCGCCCATACAATGGCAGCCCAAACCTTCACATCTTGCCAGCAGGACACACTCCCCCGAATCCTTCTGAACTGCTTGGTTCAGAGAAAATGAGTCAGCTTATTGATGATCTTACGAAAGAGTTTAAGGTCATCATTGACGTTCCTCCGCTTCTTCCTGTAACAGATGCTTCGCTCTTGGCTCCATCAGTAGATGGCGTACTCCTCGTAGCAACAGTGGGAAAGACTCGTAAGGAACATCTTGAAGAGTCCTCGAAGATGATTAGAAAAGTTGGGGCGAACCTCTTTGGTGCGGTCATCAACCGTACACCGCTTAGCGGCCTCGGCAATTCTTACTACGGCTTTGGCTATGCAGGAACCTACGGAGGATACACCTCCTACTATGGTTCTGATAAAGATAAAGCCAAAAAAGCAAAAACCAAACGTAAAAAATAGCATCTAGCTATCAGGGGTGGTGTGGTACTTCGTAGATACCGCACCACCCCTTTCGTCTGGTATGGTGTAAGACCCTCCCAGCATACCTCCAGAGATTTTTAGAGATACAATGGTACTAACGCATAGATTTAAGGGACATAGATTTTGAGCGATCATCTTCAAAGCAATAGCTCTACTACAGAGCAACAGGTTTCTTTGCCTGTACGTATTCGCCTATCTCATGCTTATTTTCAGCATCTAGCTGATCTCAACGGTATCGATATCCTACATATTAAAGGTTATGCTTTCGAAAAAGAAGCATACCGCCCAGGTAGAACAAGTACCGATGTCGATGTACTCGTACGGCCTGCCCATGTAGAACGTTTTATCTACATCCTCAATCAAGCTGGTTGGCAGACCCTAGCTCATTTTGAAACAGGTTCCATTTTCGAGCATGCACAAACTCTTTATCACCCATCGTGGGGGTTAACAGACATTCACCGTTATTTCCCAGGCCTTGGGTATGAAAGCCCTACACGAGCTTTTGACCAGTTATGGGAAAGGCGTCGTGTGAAAGAAATAGCGCATTACCCATGTATGGTTCCGTCTCTCATAGATATGCAACTCATCGTCGTTTTGCATGGTGCACGAGCTTCTGCAAAAGTTAAACCTGATATAACGTTCTTAGATTCTTCTCTTGAGGCTTCTGACTGGGATACTTTACGTACTCGAGCAGAAGAGCTAGATTCTTTATTAGCTTTTGATACGGCTCTAGGGAATATTGAAGCGCATAAAGATAGCCGTCACTATCTCCTCTGGAAATCTGTTTCGGAAGACTCAACGCCAGCCATTCAATGGACAGCTCGTCTACGAAGGGCCAAAACATTAGGCGATAAATGGAGAGTTATTAAATCCATCGTTGCAGTCAACGAAGACCATCTAGCGATGACCTTAGGTAGAAAACCAACCCGTCAAGAACTTCGAGAAAAATTCTTCGAACGATTTACAGCTATCAGGAGAAAACGATGAGCACCCCACAATACACTCATTCTTCTTCTTGCGCGTTCGTTCTGAACCACGAGGTTGAAACACATCAAGAATTCTATGCAGTCTATCTTGCTGACTTACGCACATCAGAAATCATGATTCTTGAAGGCTCTAGCGCCGCAATCTGGGTACTTTTAGAAGACCCCATGACCTTAGAAGAACTGATCAACGAAATCAGTGAAATCTATCAGGTGCCCGTTGAGGATATTAAAGATGAGGTAACAGATTTTATCCAGTCTTTTGTTTCTAAAGGGTATCTCAAAGAAAACAGCTAATAGAAAAGAGTGGTACGAGAATTTCTCTCGTACCACTCTTTTATCTCAATACATTCTTGAGGCGTCACAATGATTAGTTCTAGAGGGAGGCTAATTTCTGACGAAGTTGTCGAACGAATTGCTTTTCAGAAAACTTTTGAATATATTCACGAATATGCTGAGCGTCCCATTGTTCAGGGTTGAAAGTGTCTACAGCATGATAAATATTTTCTTGTGTCGGTTTCTCAATAAAGCACCCATTCACGTTCTCTTGAATGGTGTCTAGATAACCACCTGCTCGTAAGGCAATCGTTGGTTTTCCATAAGAGCCAGCTTCTAGGGGCGTCAGCCCAAAATCCTCGTAAGAGACCGCTAATAAAGCACGACAATGAGCATATGCCCCACTTAGCTGTGCATCAGAAACGTTATGAGCAAAACGGATATTATCCGCCGCCATTTTTTTCAATTCCTGAGCCATTGGCCCAGAACCAATAATAAGAAGTTTCTGACCTAACCGGTTAAACGCTTGCACAACATCTGCCACATTTTTATACGGCAAAAGACGAGAAACCACGAGGAAGTAATCACCATCGGCCATAAACTCTTCTAATCCGGCAATAGGTTCGGTTACGTCCGTTGAGCTCGTAGAATACGGCGGGAAGATAATCTCAGCATTCTTTCCGTATACGTCGAAGATACGTTGACGAATCACCGTAGAGTTACCGATATAAGGGCCCGCTTTCTGTGCAGCACGTTTATCCCAATGGATTAATGCAGGGCGAAGAACTTTCAATGCGACACCAATTAATGGGTGAGTAGAATTCCCTAAATACTCATCGCTCAGGTATAGCCATCGTGCCGGAGAGTGGCAGTAAATGAGTGATGCACCAGAAAAGTTAAAGCCATGCGCCCACCCTGTGCTGGAGACAAGAGTCTTCCGTGCTGGTACGCGAAGGAAAGAGCTTGCAAGCGGAAGGACGGGTAGAGCCAAACGATGATTCTTTCGGAGAACTCCTATTTTGTTTAAAGGAGAGACAACCACTTTTGCGTCTTTAAATTCTGGGTAAGTATTCTCAGGATCATATAACGTGGTATAAATCGTAGCTTCCGGAAAAGCTTTATGCATAGCAAGCACAACGCGTTCTGCCCCACCACGTTGTGTGAGGTAGTCATGAGCAATAGCGAACTCTTCTGTTATGGGTGCGGTGCGAGAAAATTTGCGAAGGAAGTTCTTGAACTGGGGGAAAAGAACCATGGAGTTTAGAAGACCTTTCGGGCGCGTTGAGGATATGTAATTCCGGCATATCCAGCAGACTCTACAACAAGTGAAATAAGTTTTTCTGAAACTTTACGAGGAAGCCTATCAGCAACAGAATCAATAGCTGATCCAAAGATATTAATGGTTTTCTCAGTGGTTAGAGCGGCAACAGCTTTGACAGCAGTTCCCCACAAACCATGGAGTTTGACCTCTCCTAAAACGTCGTCTCCATGTTTCTCAACAAAAATTGCTCGTGCAGCGCCCGAATGTAAGGCGCGAGTAGCACGTCCAACAGTAGTTGTCGCCGCGATATGGTGACGAGATTCTAGCTCTGGTGCAAGAATAATGGTTGCTCCAGCTTGATGGAGCATATACCCCATATCAACGTCTTCCCAACCGTAAAGTCGGTATCGTTCGTCATAGCCACCAACTTTTTCATACATGTGACGGCTCAGCGAAGCATTTGCATTCCAAAAGTTCCATCGACGATCAGGAGAAACCCGATATGCGTCTTCTCGGAACTTTATATCGCGATGGTATCCATAAGCTCGTGCATAAGCATTATCAGGATACACATTGTGGACTAAACCAATCACTCCAGTCTCACCATCGCCCTGATGTAGGCGGATATGTTCCGCAATAAAATCTTCGCCCGGTTCAAGATCATCATCACAACGAATCAGAATCTCTGCATCAGCAGCCTGATGCCCTGCGTTAAGAGCTTTGGAACGTCCACGATTTTCCGGAAAAACGATAGCCTCGATGTTGAGAATACCGCGCTGTTGGTAGGTCTTTACGACGCTCTCAGATCCGTCAATATCACCATCGCAGACAACAATAACTTGAAAATCTTTTTCGGTCTGTTGTTCTAGAGCATCTAAAGGATAGTGAAGTTTAGACGCTCCTCCCCTAGTGGGGATAATAACTGCTGCTTTATACATTTAAAGGTGCTCTCCCATGAGTGAAATACATTTTTATTCTATCGAGAATGTTTAGGTTTATAGCCATATCCGCTACCGGAAGGCAACAATATAGTAGGAGGCTCATAGAGCCAAGGCATACGCAAACGGGTCATATAAACGATCAAGACAGGAAGTATAATTCCAGCAAGAGTAGCAAAAATATCAATAATATAAGGGTTATCTACACCGATTTTGGCTAAAAGGACCCTCGTAGTAGGGGTAAACATCAGATGCATCAAATAAATAGGTAAAGATGTTTTTCCAAGATATTCTAAAACCCGAATTCTACGCCAACGGTACAGATACGAGAAGAACATGATGATAGCAACCATTCCTGCATAACTAGCTGCCATTCCCATCCCGATAGAAGACAATGTCCTATGTGGATCAGCAGAGGTTGGCCGAGTAGTCGTTACCGAAGAAAACGCTATATATAGGTAAAGAGCCCCAAAACATATAGCAAAGATGATTAACACAAATGAATGTAATTTCATAATTTTTTGTGTTAATCGCTCAATACCAAGAACTGCACCTAGAGCAGTAATAAAAAGCAAACTCATACCTCGCTCAGGAATACTCTTTCCATCGATACCCCAAGATAGAAGCATAACCAGCAGGAGCAAAACCATCAGAAGATAAGATGTTGCCCGGTTCCTCCACGGTTGTATACTCAGAAGAATACAAAAAACGATGGCAGCCCATGGTAGGTACCAAAGATGCGCAAGAGGATGCCACAGGTTAATAACATCTATCCACGAAGTATCAGAGTTACTGGCAGAAGATCCAAGAACCTGAAAAGAGCCTTGAATCAAGGTCCAGAGAAAATAGAGATACCCAAAAGTTATCACCCTGTTCCACAGGTATTGTGGATGTGGGTGTCGTCGTGAAGCAGCGCTCATGTTAAGTCCCATTAAGAACGCAAAAAGTGGCATATGTACAAGGTATAGCGCCGCATTAAGCTGAGACAAAAAAGTATTACCTACTGCAAGACCTGCTGACACTACACCAACATTAGCGTGCCCCAGAACAACAAGAATAAGTGCAAAGCCTCGAATTGCATCAATGGAATAGTTTCTTGGTGTTTTCGACACATTCTTTACCACTATTGCCAGAGCCTTCTTAGAAGTTGTTCGACACGAGCTTTACCGGCTTCTGGAGAGTACCTTTCATGCCAACGCCAGTAGAGAGAGTCTACAATTCCTTGCAAGTTTTCCGGATGAACAGCTAGCTCCTGCGACATACGACGAATTGTTTTGGCAAGAGCTGACACATCTGAGTTAGGGAATACCCAAGGATATTCTTCACCAAGAATTTCAGGAAGAGCACCAGCATTAGAGATAATTAGTGGCACACGCGCACTCATAGTTTCGGCAGCAACGAGACCAAAAACTTCGTTAAAAACAGAAGGTACCACCATAATGTCGACATTCTTCATGAGTTCTGATGGGGTAACCCATCCTAGAGTTTCTACGTTGTCACCAAGATCAGTTAAAGATTCTTGTACCCGTTGTTGACTTTGTTCTCCAATAAAACGCGATTCTCCAGCAAGTACTAATGAATAGTTCTCTTCATGGAACTGTTGGTTAAGCTCTTTAAGCGCACGCGCAAGAACATCTGTCCCCTTGATTTCAGATGGACGACCAAGAAAACCTACTTTAATGTTTCTCGGAGAAAACACCTTGCGTTCTAAAGGCATAGAGACTTCAGTAACCCAGTTATAAAACGTTTCAGTTCCAGCTAACTGGTTACTCACAAAATCACTAGGGACGAGTGTTGTTAAAGCTTTTCGTCGTGCGATAGGAGCAAGGTATTTAAGTTTTCCTTCAGGAAGTTGATGCAAGTGAACGATACGGTGGGGATGTCCAGCTGTAGCAAAAGAAGGAAGGAGACCATTACACCATAGTAGACCTTTACGATGTTTCTTGTCCCAGACGCGTAGTTGGGCAATATAGTGTTTACGTGTTGTGGCAGGTAAAACGACGGTGTCAAAGCCCTCATCTTGTGTAGCTTCAACCAAAGCAGGTGGTTCGGCAGGTCCAACGACAGTGACCTGGTAGCCCAAACTACGAGCGGCACGAGCAACGTTAAGGAGCATGACTTCTCCCCCGCCGATGTCGCCGTTATTCGTAGCAATCGTTAGTTCCTTATACATAAAAACTATTCCTTCTATAAAGATAAACTTTTACAGCTCATACCTCTTTCTAGGTTCTTTAAGTATTTTGTTCTTTGTAAAAAGCAATAGCATCTTCAGGCTTCACCAAATAAGAAAGACCAATACCAACAGCAATTGCCCAAGGAATAGTTAGAATAACTTCACCAAGACGCCAGCTACAGATAGCAAGAAGAACGATAGCCGCCTCGGCAATGATAATACGTTCTTTACCTTTTTGATGTTGTTGCTTCCAAAGAACTGTGGCTAAAAGAGTAATCAATAGAGTTGAAAATATCCAGGCCCAACCACCTTCGACGAACAACGTGTAGAAAGAATTATGAAACAACCAGTGGCTATTATTACCCTCAATCAAAACATAGGCTTGTCCAAAGCCTTGACCATGCCATGGTGTCTGAGCAACTTTCTCTAGCGTTGCTTCGTCAATACGTGCACGTAACAAGTCGCTACCATCACGGTTTGCGAAAACACCAACTTGAGCGTAGTTTTCTGTTAGGTAGTCCACTGCCCACACGATGAAAGTAGCTAAAACAAATTTTGCGAAAAGGCCAATTTTCTTACCGAATGTTAACCATAAAAGCGCAAACATGTAGCCTGCAAGAGAAGTACGCGAACCTGTTTCCCACAGCAGTACGCTAAAAAGTGCAAAGGCTAGAATTTTCTTTTTCTTATCATCAAGATAAGTAAAGAAGAGCAAACCGATGAATGCATACCAAAGTCCGGAAACGTTCTTATCACCAAACCAACCGGTCAAAAATCCAGTATAAGCATCCGGTGCAATACCAGCATAATATGCAGCGGCGTTGAACATCATGCCGGTTGCAATACCAAAAATCAAAGATCGCGCATCAATTCTTTTATCACCGATAAAGAGCGCCAAAAGAATCACAATGAAAATACGGATTGCACGTCTAAAGGCTTCGTCAACTGTAGAAATACCAAAAACTACAGAGTTTATTGCAGCATAAGCAACAGCCAAAACAGCAATAGCAATAAATAAGTTAAGTCTGGGATCACCGTAATGGGCTTTTCTTGTTGAGGCATGTACGAGCAGTCCAACAGTTACTACTACACCAAAAGGCACGCCGAAAAGTGGTGTGCCCACGGCAAACATAAACATACCAAAGATAAAGTCAATCAGAATAATGCTGCCAGCACTCTCTTTAAGGTGTTTTGCTTCGGCAGTAAGAGCACCATTCATACGTTCAGAGAGGGAAGCTGCACTCATGAGGAACTCACTTTCTGATAGATGTTCACGATATTAGCTGTCATTTCTTCTGCACTAACCCATTGCTGTTGAGTGGGTTTTTCAGTGTGTGCTTTTTGAGTAAGTTTTTGGGCAACGAGCTTAATGACGTCTTCACGGTTATCTTTAGTAATAGCAGGAATAAGATCTTCAGGAGCAACAATCTCGCGGTTTCCGCCAACATCAGTGGCGATAGTTTTCATTCCAGCAAGGTGAGCGTCAATGAGCGTATATGAAAGATTTTCCCATACTGATAGCTGAACTAGAATATCGTGTTCTGCCATGGCTTGGACAGAATCCACGAACCCTGGGAAATGGACTTTTGTCTCAATGCCAAGGCTTCGTGCCTGGTCTTCTAATACCTCACGTAATGGGCCGCTACCCGCAATAGTTAAAGAAGCATCAGGGTTATGTTCAGAAAAATGAGCAAACGCTTCAAGAAGTACGTCAAGACCTTTCTCTGGAGAAAGACGAGAAAGAGAAAGCACTTTTATATTTTGAGATGTTCGCTCCGTACGATAGCTTTCTAACTGTTTCAAAAGATCAGTACCGTGAACACCGTTCAGAACGACGTTCACACTAGAGGCACCCCATTTACGGCGCATCTGTTCAGCCGTCGAACGGGACACCGCAATCGCAGCATCTGTACCAGCCAAGCGGACACGATGGATTCCTGCCATTAAACGAGAACGCCACGAGCTCCCATGATATACCTCATCGTTACCAGCAATACCGTGTTCGGTTGTCACTAAAGACGGTACACGAATGCTTTTCTTCACCAAAGATTGCAATTTAAGACTCTGAACCACAGCACATGCCACAACATCAGAATATGCAAGATGTGAGTGAAGGATACGAGGCTGAACCTGTTTTATTGCTGCTAACAAAGATTTAAAAGAGGTAGCAAAACCGTAGTCAGGGCCATACTGCGCGGTAATAACCTCAGTTCCTTGCTTTTGAAGCTGACGGGTGAGTTCACCTTCAGGTGCGAGGACAATCAGCTGATAGCCGGGTAGCCCGGCACGTGCAGAATCTACAACGTGCCGGGCTACTCCACCAAATTCAGGAACCGGAATTGCCCAGAGAGCAACCGGCAACTGGGATGTGTCTTTTAGAGCCACTTTTCGAGCCGATCTAGAGCGGTAAAGAATCCTTCACCGTTGTTGATATGGCCCTGCCAAATTTCTGGAATAAAGGATGACTGAGGAGTCAGCTCACGAAGCTGTTTACCGAGAGCTGCCCAGTCGACATCGCCTTCACCCACTTGAACGCCTTCACCGTCGACACCTTTGCCATCTACCAAATGCAGGTGGATAGAGCGTGGTGCCAATAGTTCTACTGCTTCAGATAGCGGAATCTTCAAGAAGTTTGCAGCCAACATGGTGTGTGAGATATCGAGGCATAGCGCGGTGTTATAGGTATCTGAGAATTCTGCGGTGTCTTGAGGGTCAAGGAAGAGGTTATGGTATTGCTGACCGCCCATCAACCAAGGATAAGGGGGTAGAGTTTGCGCCGCGATACGGACCCCAGAAGTATCTAGTTTGCCAAGAGCCTCACCAATACGCTCATACTTATCAGCACGTGCAGAAGCAGGGATATGTCCGTCTTTGGTGAAACCACCCATGGTCACGACCATGACAGGGTCATCATCTACGGTGAAGTAACGGGTAAGGTCACGAGTAATGTCGATGGTGCGTTGAACCTCAGCGATGGAACGCTCCCAAATATCTTGGTCACGGGAGGCGAGGTCTACTAAGAAATCACCAGCAAAGAGGTCTGGCAGGTGAGTTGTAAAGCTCATGGGAAGCTTCTGGTCAAAGACATCGTCGATGTTAATTTCGAGATCTTTATAAGAGAAATGGAACTCAAGAAAATCAGGCTTTGAGTCTTCAATGAGGGGTTTGTAGTCGTGGTAACGAACAGGAAGACCCCAAGGACGGTCAAAAGTGAAGTCTCGACGAGTCACAAGGTCATCTTTGAGATCCCCTTCAAAGAAGAAGGAGCCTGCTTCAACATCACGTTGCATGGTACGTCCGACAAGTTGCGGCAAGCAGTTCGGCTGGAGTCCACGGCCAGGAGATTTAACAGCAACGTCAGCTTCTGAAACGACCTCGCCTTTAGCAATATTACGAGTTGCAACCAATGATTTTGCCAAGTTTACGCGGTTCATAAGCTCACCGGTAGACACTTCACGAGGAGCCGCTGTTCCGATAGCTTCTTCTACTTCACGGATTTGAGTCACCATTGCGGTGAATTCTTCTGGAAGCAACGAGACGGTGTGGTCGTTGCCTTCAAGAGTTTTATCGATAGTGAAGTGCTTTTCAATAATTTTTGCTCCGCGTGCTACAGCAGCGACCGGAACGTGATATCCGCGTTCGTGTCCGGAGTAGCCGACAAGGCACTGACCAATTTCAGCAAGACGATCCATGTATGCAAGGTTGACGTCTTTGAACGGTGCCGGGTACGCAGACTGGCATTGTAAGAGAGCGTACGAAGCTCCACGATTCTGTAGGAGTTTGACCGACTCACGAATTTCTTCTTCACGGCTCATACCTGTAGAAACCAGCATGGGTAGACCACGAGAGGCAACGTCTTCAAGAAGCTCATGGTTTGTAAGGTCGGCAGAAGCAATCTTCATGCCTTGGATACCGTAATCGACAAGAGCCTGAACAGAAGGTGCGTCCCAAGGTGTGCACATAATGTCCATATTGTGTTCTTTGACGTGGTCAAAGACTTCGTACATCTGGTCAACAGACAACGAGAAACGTGAAAGCAGGTCAAGGGTATATTGTACGCCGAGGTCTTCACCTGCAGATTGAGAACCTGCTTGACGGTATAGCGCATCCATATCACGTAGCTGGAACTTCACAGCGTCTGCGCCGGTTTCTACGGCAAGGTCAACAAGACGCTTTGCTAAATCGACATCGCCTTGGTGGTTGTTTCCAATTTCTGCGATGATGAATGCTGGGCTGTCTTGGGTAATCTCATGTTTACCGATACGAAGAACGTCTTGTTCGTTCATAGCAATAGCGATAAGGTGTCCTCGCTCATCAACGAGTGGAAGGTGTGAGATACCTTTAGCGAATTCTGCTTTGAGAGCTGCCGTATCCGTGCCAAAAGGCACGCTATGAACGTTCTTGTTAGCAACTTCAAGGGCAGAAGTTTCAAGAGATTCAGTCGGGTGAGCGATCAACCAGCGACGGAAATCTCCGTCAGATAAGGCGCCTTGAAGTACGCCGGACTCGTTCACAAGAAAAATAATGCGCTGCTGGTTTGCAGAAATTTTTTGTAGAGCGGTGAGAACGGGATCCTCAGAAAACACTACATAGGGGGTGGTATTACGTTCGATAATCATGAGGAGCTACTTTCGTTATGGGTCTTAAGAATCTCGTTGAGCTGGTGTTCGGCTACAGCAAAGTCAATAGGTGCATCAATGTCAACACCTTCTACCTCGTCGAGTAAGAAAAGCTCAATATTCTCGGCAAGACGGTTATGGTACTTTTCGTAAATTTCGGTGGCCGTGATATACATTGAGCCGTTTTCACGGTAACGGTAGGTTTCGCGGGTCAGTTCTTGACGGCGGGGACGAGCCATCACCTCATATTGAGCTTGCGGTGGTTCTGTAGCAGTCCAGATGAAAGGACCGATAGGAATGACTCCCACCATAGAGTCAGAATCAGAGCTAGCAAATTGACGGACGGCACGTTCAAGAGTGCCAGGTAAACGAACGGGGCTTGTTGCCTGTAAAAGCATCACAGCGTCAGGACGTCGTCCCTGCTCTTCGACAAACTCAATAGCGTGCTCGATAACAGGCTCAGTAGCCGTAGTATCTTCCGCTAAATGAGCAGGACGCATAAAAGGAACTTCAGCCCCATATTCACGAGCGATATCTGCGAGTTCGTGGTCGTCTGTTGAAACGATGACGTCCATAATATGTTCTGGTGCCAGAGCCTCTTGTGCTTCAAGAGCTTGTTCAATAGTCCATGCAACCAGAGGTTTACCTGCGATGAGCTTGAGGTTCTTCCGAGGGATTCCCTTAGAACCTCCGCGCACAGGAATAACGCATAGAATGCGCATTATTTCTCCAATTTTTCTGCGATGATGCGAGCGATAGTATCAGCGGGTGCGGTACATGGTTGAACCGGAGGTTCAGTGGGAGAATCGCCCCAACGATTCATGCCGTACCGTTCCCAAAACTCAATAAGCCATGGTTCTGGTTTAGGGTGATACACCCAAGAAGGAATACCTCGAATAGCAGCTTCTAAGACTCCCGTCGAGAAGATTGAAACGACTGGATGAGTCATCTCATTAAGAGGGATTGCGGACGTGTCCACAGTTATTCCTCGTTGTCCCCATAATTTATGAGTTATTAAAGACAGTTTATCCTTTTCCGAAGGATGTGGTCGATAGATTGCACCGTGATTTAGACAGAATTTATACCCAGCCCGAGCAAAAGATAAACGCGGTAGCTCAGCGCCATGCATCTGCCCTAAAAACACCGGAGTAGAATCAATACTCTCAATATCAACTTTAGGTTTCTGCGCCGCTTCATAAAATAGTTGAGAGCCTACTGTATGAACAGTAATATCTTCTCTTCCCGAGCGCCAAAAATCACCATCAGCATCACTAAAAGCTAATAAAGTTGAGTTTTCTGGAAGTGGAGGGGCAAAAGGTGTCATCAATCCGTGCTGAACAACGATAAACTCCCAGCCCATCTTCTGAGCATCACGGTACACGGCAGCGCCTAATGGAAGATAATGCCCAGCAGCTAAAACAACCTTAACGCCACGTTGTTGTGTGAGAGCATCAGTATCTAGTTCGTGAACCCGCCACGAGCCAGATGGAAGGAACTCTTCAACGTTCATAGGAGCTATTACTGCTACACGAGGATTCTTCAGATATTCCACAGGGCGCAGCAAAGAAACAACCGAAGTAGGAGAAGTCGATTCAAGAACAATCAAGAGCTCAGGTTCAGGATGATTCATATGCAGAACACCTGAAACAGCGCAGGATACGATGTTTTGTTCTTGACGTCCCTTCAGCTTACGAAGCAGGTTTTTTACTCGTTGTTCTGGTTTAGAGTTAGCTTGCCATTGTTGCCAAGCAGACAAATCGCGAGGAAATTTTAAAGCCATAAAGTCTCCAGCACTTTGACGCGCTCATCAAATGTGTGTTCTGCTAACGTACGGCGTTTCCCTGCCTCACGAATTTTCTGAGCCCACTGTGGGTCAGCAACGATACGTCGGCATAACTCAATGAGCTCCGCGGTAGAAGAATACGTCAACACTTCAGTCCCTGGCTCATAGTATCGAGTGACATCATCACGATCAATAATTTGTAGACCCCCAACACCAGAAGCCTCAAAGGTGCGCATCGTAAAGCCGTCTTGGTCTCCATGAATGTTGAGTGTTCCGGGTGACGCCGCCATCACACCGTATGCCTGAGAGCGATCTAAATCGCGACCAGTCGGCAAACCGGGGTCTTTAAACTGACGAGTTCGTGCTACATCCCACCAGTGACGTGACCATTGTTTGCCATAAGCTCGAACTGGAATACCTGCCTGATGAAGAGCCTTAAGCATACGTTCACGACCCTCATAGCGAGCACCGACAAAACTAATATGTGTTTCCTTTGAAGGCGCAATCTTCATGTGTGAGTCATAGGCTAGAGGAACATCAATGGCGTCAAAACCACGAGATTTTAGGTCTTGTACGTCGGCAGGACTATAACTTGCGATAGGACCGATGTGGTAAAGCAACTCGTCGGTATAGCGCATACGACGAAGCTCATCGTACATCCACGTACCATAACGAACCCCTGACCGTTCAAGGGTCTCCCACCAACGGTGGCCAAGCTGGTCACCTTTGACAACCAAGACAATATCTGGTTTCTGCTCCGAGAAAACAGCGATAGCTTTCTCCGTAACCTGATGCTCTAGATTCTCTGGACGAAAACGTTCAGGAAGATCATGCAAGATTTTATTCGTAATACGTTCTTGAATATTTCCAGGAGCATCATAAACGTGGGTGACAACTTCATAGCCTAGGCGGACGATAGAATCTCGAATCGTCATCCAATAACCATGGAACCCAGGAGAAACTAAGAGTAATTTCGGTTTAGTCATTATGCTCTGCAAGGCCCCGCTCAGTGAGTTCTTCTAGAGCAGTCTCCCAGGCAGAACTATCTGCACCAGGAGCTTTCCAAGACTTCTGAATAAAGTCAGCGATTGCTTCACGTGCACTCCAACGCGCCTGAGGTGCGCCCAAAGAATACGCATAAGACATATCAGCAAGAGCATGATCAATATCGCCAGCTCGTTTGATATCTACGTGTTCGATTATTGCTTCAGAACCACCAGGGACAGCATCAATAGAATACTGAGCTAGTTGGTCTAAGGTAATACGCTCACCTGAACCAGCGTTAATAATACGGGGAGATTCGTCAAGCGCAGGGAGGTTTGTTAACGCCCAAATCAGAATATCTGCGACATCTTCTACGTGGATGAAGTCACGGGTTTGAGTACCATCCCCATACACAGAAAGGTTCTTACCCTCACGAAGGCGTGCAAGAAAAGCCGCCAATACGCCGGTATAGGGGTTATGGAGGGCTTGTCCCGGACCGATAACGTTCTGTGGGCGGACGATAGTTGCCGGCACTTTGCCAGCAACTACCTCACGGACGATATCTTCACCTTCAGATTTAGTTTCACCATATACAGACAATGGTTTGTGAGGATCTGATTCTTGAGTTGCACGCTCGGCAGAACCTTCTCCATAAACAGCTCGTGAGCTCAGTGAGACAAGAGGAGCATTCCATTTAACGGCATATTCTGCTGCATATCGAGTACCGTCAACGTTCACGCTACGGTAACGCTCAGTTTCGTACATAGACTGAGCTGTTCCGGTCTCAGCCGCAAGGTGAATAATGGCATCAGCACCTTCGAGGTTCTCCCATGTTGCGGGAAGCGCCACGTCGCCAACAATAATTTTTCCGGGGAACTGTGCTTTTTCTGATTCGATATCTTGGTGAACTTGCTCTAACAAACTATCGAGCGCGACAACTTCATGTCCTTGTTCAACAAGTTTTTTTGCGGTTTTCAGACCGATAAAGCCGACTCCGCCAGTTAGTAGAATTTTCATGTTTCCCTAAATTTTATATAGATAAGATACGAGTATTTTTAATTAGTTTAGAGGTTTAGCAGGAACACCGGCAACCACTGCCCTAGCAGGAACGTCTTTTGTCACAACAGCACCAGCACCGATAATGGCACCATCACCAATCGTGACGCCAGCTAGCACTACCGCGTTCTGTCCGATAAAGACTTGATTTCCAACCCTAATTTCACCACGAGAGACAATGTGAGATAGATCCTCACGGCTGTGTTCTCCAGAGTTAATCATGACGTTATCGGCGATAACGCATTTTTCACCAATCGATACTGGTTTAACAGCATGAAAGTGCGTTCGATGCCCGATATATGTTCCTGAGCCGATGGATAAAGTCCCACCAGATTCGGCTTGCAACCAGCTGCCCTCATAGATAGTGACGTTTTCGCCAATACAAATGGAATCAACACCACGCATTTTTAGAGGTGAGACAATAGTGCTGCCATGACCAAATTCTTTGAATCCTTTGGCGTAAAGAGTCTTTGAAAGAACAGCAGATATATGCCAGCGAACAGAGGGGACAGACTCAATAATCTTTTGAGCAATATTCATTTTCTAATGGCCTTTCAGATAACTGAGTTCTTTAGAAAGAATACTTTGCGCATGAACATCCTTATTTCGTAAAGAACGTACAACGTTGACGAGAAAATTAGCGTAGCTAACAGCAGTTAGGGAACGGTGAAGTTGTTTTTTGAAGCCCCATTTTTCTGCGTATATAAATCGAGAGTCAACCAGCCAACCAATACGTTTATCGTCAGCAGAAGATCCACCGCCGACATGTTCAACGCTCACTTCTCCGGCAAAAATAGATGGTACGCCATTCTCGGTTAAACGTTTCTGTAAATCGACTTCTTCACTATTCATATAAAAACGAGGGTCGAATCCCCCGATAGCACGGAATGGTTCAACAGGCAGGAGCATGCACGCACCCACTACCCAATCAGTGTGAACAGTCTTTCCGGTAGCGCACCGAGTATCGTGCCCTACCAAGCGATGCCACCAGGTAGTCCCCTTAAAACGGGCAAGAGGTGTAAACCATTCACAAGCATGATGGAAAACAGTCGGGAATTTTCGTCCTACCCACTGACCTTTTCCGTCGTGGTCGACAACCTGAGGGCTATATACACCTACCCCATGACGTTCCTTTTGGGCAAGCATATCTGCAATAAAAGTTGGTCCAATCGTTAAATCACTGTTGAGAACAAAAACCCAATCAGATTGGGCAATCTCGATACCAGAATTGACAGCTTTGCCAAAACCGCCGTTAATCTCACGACGAACGACGATAACGCCCTCTAAATCAGGAAATGGTGTAGGGGAACAATCATCTGAAACAATAATCTCTAAGGGAATAGAAAGCTCTTGAGACTGTAGCTGCTCGATAAGGGGCATCGTATCTGCGGGATCACCGTAGAACGGAATAACGATAGATATCATTTTATCTTTCATGAAAAGAACCAAACATATGCAATATTTGAAATATTATTATGATGTAAGCAGTCTATATATAACAGAACACTAAAGGCATCTGGCACAGCTTAGATTTAGCTTTTTATTCCAGAACGTTTACGATGCCTAATTCTAGAGATAGTCCCCCGCATCTCTTTATACACAGTTTTAGGCTCTTTCCAAAGAATTCTATACATACCAAAACCAACAATTTTAGGAGTTTTCCCAAGAAAAATACGACTTCCTAGAATCCTAGCGATAAGGTATTTTCTTCGAGAATATTGATAAGGTTGCATCTTAGCTACAGTGTCAGGGTCGGTAGCAATTGCTTCAAGTATGCCTTCTTTAATTGCTTCCTGTATCAGTTGGTATCCCCTTGGGGTTCTAGCGATTAACGCACTGCGACCAGGTTTATCAGAAAACTCAGGGTATCCTTTTTCATCAGCTTCCCAAAAATCACCAGCTGTGATGTCTGCTGATTCGCCGACCCCATCTGGGCAGATTCTACAACGCCATTGCACGGTAGGCCCCAACGCTGCACCCCAAGAATCATTATATGATGTCGAAACTTTATTGCCGTCTTTAGATATTGCAGTGAATTCTCCGGGCCATCCATGACCTCTATACCATAATGATTGAAGAGGAGTTTCTTTGCTGATTCCCAACTTCTCGATAAGATTATCGGTCGCATCCTGAGATGGAGTACCTGCGCAAAAGAAACTTAGTAATATGGGAGAGTTCTGTCCGTTAGCTTTATCATATGCTCTTTTAGCCGATACTTCACAAGGCTTCCCTGTAAAAGATACACCCTGAAGAAAAGCATCGGAATTGCTTAAATTACTTGTTGGAGCATATCTAGATCCTGCACTTGCCAACGCTTCTTCTCTGCTAAGAATTGTAACAGGAACAGTTTTACGAGGGTTCTCTCTTGATGCACTAGCACCAACAACTTTTGTAGCAATTCCTCTTGAAAGCAACCAGGCGTTCAGCGCAGACAACGTTCCACCACTGCTTCCCTTGTCGCGAAATTCTGGATCTACGGCCCAGGCTTGCCATATACCAATAATTGGTCCGAGAGTCTCATGGCGTTCAGCTTCTGGGGTTTTGATAGCTTGAACACGGCGTCCCGGACATGCTACAGAAAAAGTCTTTGCTTTCTCATGGTCTTTGTCTTCTATACAGGCCGATTCTGAAAATACAGGACGCATAAACCCATTGACATATTTCATCTGAATATTTGAAGACATCGCTGCACATAGACCACATCCTGTGCACATTTGGCTATTCACGACAGCCTCTACCGAATCACGAAACTTCCCCATTTTTACCTTAAATTTTATTGCGAATGATCAAACAGTATTCTAGCCTTATACCTCTACCAGGATAGCCACTTTACGGAGCATATAGCCAGTTCAGTAACAGACACCACTAGGAGACTTCCCCCGAAGACACCTGCCTAAAAAAAATTGGGTGTACTAAGATAATTTCTATAGCGTTGGTCTCCTTAGACTACCGCATCTGGCAATAGTGGCTAAAGTAAAGAATCTCCGTCCGGTATCGTTTGACAGAGTTAACTATTAGGGGAAAAATGCGAGTACTCATTTTATGGGCAAACAAGAATCACGACAACCTTGGCGTTGCAGCTTTGGGTAGAGGCATGGAGAAGCTCGCTAAACAGGCTTTTGGCGAGAAAACAGAAGTATATTTCCATGGCACAGGAGATTCATCTCTACCTCATAATGATGGTCCAATAAATATATCACGGGTTAAATTACTCTTAAAATCTGCGCTAACACCAAAAAGTGAATTCAACAAGTGGCTTAAAAGTTTTGACTTAATTATTGATGCCAGAGGAGGTGATAGTTTTTCTGACATTTATGGAGTCAAGAGACAAATTAAAACTAGTACCTTGAGTTGGTTAGCTCCATTTTGGGGAGTTCCCGTCGTTATGGGACCACAAACAATTGGACCTTTCAACACAGTTATTGGAAAGTCTGCAGCGTGGTTAACCCTTAAAACAGCGAAGCAAGTGTTCTCACGAGACCCTATTAGCGTAGAATATGCCAATAAGTTAGGACATTACCCAGAAGTTTTAACAACAGATGTTGTCTTCGCTCTAGAACATGAGAAACTTGAAAAAGAATACGATGTGCTACTCAATGTCTCAGGACTTCTATGGGACAAAAATCCACATGTTAACTATGAAAAATATCGATTGTCAATTATGGATATTATTGAAAATCTCCATAAAAATGGAAGAGATATCACTCTCTTTCCCCATGTTCTCTCTGACAGCCCTCAAAGCCGCCTCGACCATGATATCTACCCAATCGCTGAGCTTATAGAAAAATATCCTTATCTAAAGGTAGCTACTCCGAAAGATTTACTAGACGCTCGGAAAATCGCAGGAAAAGCAAGAGTAGTAATTGCTGCGAGAATGCATGCATGTTTAAACGCTCTGTCTATGAGCACCCCTGCTATCCCAATGGCATATTCCAGAAAGTTTGAACCACTTCTCTCCCAAATAAACTGGTCGCATACTGTCGATATTAGAACAGAGAATAACGTCGCTCAAAGAGTTCTTCAGCTTGTCTCAAAAACAGAACATCTTGCAGAAGAAGCCCGTGACGTGCGTTCCTATGCAGATTCGCTCATTAGCAAGGCTGTTCATTCATTGCAGAAAATAGGACATCAATAGACGTGGCTTCTTTATCACAATTAGCAGGACGCGGAGCATTACTCGGATCAGCTGGACAATTTGGGAAATTAGCTATTAACTTAGCATCGTTAGTAATTCTCGCAAGAATGCTATCCCCTCATGATTATGGATTGCTCGCAATGGTAACTGCCGTTATCGGAGTAGCAGAACTTATCAGAGATATGGGTCTGTCTACGGCGGCACTTCAAGCAAAAACATTATCTTTTGAGGAACGAAACAACCTCTGGTGGGCAAATACTGGTTTAGGCGTTCTTTGTAGTATTGGGGCTGCGTCGCTGGCTCCCTTACTTGCCTGGGTATATAACGAACCTGATGTTCTGACAATTACGTTATGCTTATCATTAGTTTTCACCATCTCAGGTGCAGCGACCCAATATCGCACAGATTTGACGCGTAATTTGCAGATGGGGAAAATAGCAGCTATTGATCTCTTAAGCGGATTGTGCTCTCTCATAGGAGCAATCTACATTGCACACATAGGTGGAGGTTATTGGGCGTTAGTTTTCCAGCAGGTTTCAACAAATCTTTTAGCTTTATTATGTCTATCTTACGCTGCTAAATGGTTGCCAAGATTCTATGATCGCACAGTAAGCATTCAGCATTTCTTTAAATTTGGGTTCCCTATTTTTGGCTCGAGTCTATTAACCTACTGGGCTTCAAACCTTGACACAACCTTAGTTGGAAAATTTTTTGGGACAGTATCTCTAGGGTATTACAACCGAGGAATGCAAGTCATCCGCCTGCCAATGAACCAAATTAGGAATCCCCTTACCTCCGTAGCCATCAGTACTTTAAGTAAAGTACAAGATGATGAAGAACGCTTTAATAATTATGTTACTAAAGCACAAGTTGCTTTTCTTTATCCGATAACGCTCATTAGTCTATGGATTGCAGCCACTGCCCAGGATACCATTCCATTATTACTCGGAGTTGAATGGTCTCAAGTTATTCCTCTAGTAATTATATTTGCAGTAGGCGATGCTATCTCAAACCTCTCCTCTGCTGGAGGATGGGTTTACCTTTCAAAAGGGAAAAGTTATGCTTTGCTACAGTACACTGTCATATCGACAGTAACGAGAATAGTCTTATTCTGTATTATGGTTCCGTTCGGTTTATATGCTATTGCCTCGGTATATGCAATAGCACCGACATTCTTATGGCCGTTATCTCTATATATATGTTATAGAGCTACAGGATATTCTACGAAGAGGCTTTTTTTCACTTCACTGAGAATTATTATTTCTTGCGGTATAGCCTTATTGACGACCCTATACGTCGGATATTATGTTATTCCAGGATCGGGAATAATTCATCTTATGATAACGAGTTTCGTCTATTTATCGGCTTTTTCAATTGTTATATTGTTAGTTCCCATAATGCGGCAAGATTTTCTTAACGCTATTAATACCTTACGTAATTCAATAAAATCTAATTGATAAAGTTTTGGGGTAGAACTTTTAGTTCTACCCCAAAACTTTATCAATTAGATTTTAGTTTGAGCGTCCGTTAAAAAGGCTGGTTACTGATCCCTCATCAAATACTTCTTTAATTGCTCGAGCAAGAAGCGGAGCAATAGAAAGTACTGTGAGATTCTCGAATTGGTGGTCTTTTCCCACGGGGAGGGTATTAGTCACGACCACTTCAGAAGCACCTGATTGCGAGAGACGCTCAACTGCTGGATCAGAGAATACGGGATGAGTTGCCGCAATAATTACATCTTTTGCGCCATTATCGGTGAGTACCTTCACTGCGCCAGAAATTGTTCCGCCGGTGTCAATCATGTCGTCAATTAGAACACAGGTACGGCCTTCAACATTACCCACAACTGTTTTTGATACAGCCTTATTAGGAACATTGATGTCACGAGTTTTGTGGACGAAAGCTAGAGGCGCACCGCCGAGTAGCTCTGCCCACTGCTCAGCGACTCGAACTCGTCCAGTATCAGGAGATACCACAGTGATATTGCTGATGTCTTCAACCTGATCTCGTACGTGCTCCGCCAACAGTGGAATGGCCATGAGGTGGTCAACGGGGCCGTCAAAGAATCCTTGAATCTGCGCGGTGTGTAAATCAACGCTCATGAGACGATCTGCACCAGCAGTTTTGTATAGGTCTGCAACAAGACGAGCAGAAATAGGTTCACGTCCCTTATGCTTCTTATCCTGACGAGCGTAAGGGTAGAAAGGTGAAACGACAGTAATAGAACGGGCAGACGCACGTTTGAGAGAATCAATCATGATGAGTTGCTCCATCACCCACTCATTAATAGGAGCAGGGTGAGACTGAATCACAAAAGCATCTGCACCACGAACAGATTCCTCGTAGCGCACGTATGTTTCACCGTTCGCAAAAGTATATGCGGAAGTAGGAAGAACCTCACATCCGAGTTCTTGAGCAATTTCTTTGGCGAGTTCGGGGTGGGCTCGTCCTGAAACAAGAACCATCTTCTTTTCGCCAGGATTAGTAATTGCAGTCATTTTATTTTTTGCTCTCCTCGGAAGAGTTTTTCGCTTCTGCACCCGCAGCTTCAGCAGCTTCAGCTGCCTCCGTACCTGCGCGGTTTTTGACAACCCAGCCTTCGATATTACGCTGGGGAGCTACGTTAACAGCTAGCGCACCGGCAGGAACATCCTGTCGAATAACTGTTCCGGCGCCGGAATACGCGCCGTCGCCGACATTAACCGGTGCAACATACATGTTATCTGAGCCCATGCGAACATATGAGCCGATAGTTGATTGGTGTTTATTGACTCCGTCGTAATTGACAAAGATAGATGCTGCACCGATATTGGAGTGGTCTCCGATGGTAACGTCACCGGCATATGAGAGGTGAGGAAGTTTTGAACCTTTACCGATGGTTGCATTCTTTGTTTCGACGAATGTGCCGATTTTACCAGATTCGCCGAGAACAGTTCCGGGACGAAGGTATGCGAAAGGCCCAACAGTAGCATCATCGCCGATGGTTGCTTCTGAGCCATGAGTGCGTGACACTTGAGCACGCTGACCGACAGTAACATCTGTCAGGGTGGAATCAGGTCCGATAATGGACCCAGTTCCGATACGCGTTGTACCGTGTAGCTGTGTGCCAGGAAGGATAGTAACGTCTGGGTCAATTTCTACAGTGGAGTCAATCCATGTATTTTGTGTATCTACGATGGTGACGCCGTTACGCATATGCAGTTCTAGGGTACGGTCGTTAAGTTTTCGTCCAAGCTGAGCTAGCTGTACACGGTCATTTGCCCCTTCAACTTCCCAGCGATCGTCAATCGCAAGGGCGGCGGTGCGATGTCCTGCTTCACGAGCGATGTGAAGAACATCTGTAATATATTTTTCGCCTTGTGCGTTATCAGTTGTTACCTGCGCAAGAGATTCACGAAGAGCTTTAGCGTCAAAAGCGTAAATACCCGAGTTAATTTCGGTGATGGCCAGTTGTTCGGGGGTAGCGTCCTTCGCTTCGACAATGGCGGTGACTTCACCAGCCTGATTACGAACAATACGACCATAAGCACCAGGTTCGTCGAGGTGTGCTGTCAGCACAGTGACTGCGTTATGGTCTTTTTCGTGGAAAGCAATTAGCTCTTGCAGTGTCTGAGCACGCAAAAGGGGAACGTCTCCGTAAGTAACTACAACAGTTCCAGAAACTTCCCCTTGTTCATCAAGACCAAGTAAACCAACTTCAACAGCACGGCCTGTACCGGGAATGTCATCTTGATCCACAATATGCACGTCTTGGTCGAACGCTACGACGTGTTCAGCGACGCGATCTCGTTGATGTCGAACAACAACAGCTAATTTTTTAGGATTGAGTTCACGAGCCGCAGCAATTGCGTGCTCTACCATTGAACGCCCTCCGATGCCATGCATGACTTTTGGCATCTCAGATTTCATGCGAGTCCCAGCCCCAGCGGCTAGAACAATAACAGCGGACGGGGCGAGTTTTTCTGCGATATTCACAGTTTAGGACTCCTCGAGGGTGGGAAACGGTTACTTCAATGTAGTTTTTATATAGCTGAAGTTAACCTTGCTCCGCCACTAGGACTCGAACCTAGAATAACGGCTCCAAAGGCCGCTGTGTTGCCTATTACACCATGGCGGATTGTCAGCGTCCTCTCGGTTTCATAAACCTTGAATCAACCAGACGATTCACTATCATACCAAAGCTAGGCGAATATCAAAATTCCCGCGCTTTGATTTATCCCACTTTTATTATTTTTCGTATCCCAACCAAGCAATAATCACTTCAAGAGATTCTTCAATTTCTTTCACAGCTTTCTGTGCAGCCTTAGCACCACGCCGATAAGGGTCAGCGATATCGTCTTTAGCGAGGGGTTCACTATCGTGCTGTTTCATATAGGAAATAGGGTCTGAACGGCGTCCAGCACCCTCACGCAGGCGAGACATCTCACGCAATAAACGCACCTTAGAACGGTATTGTGGCCATTCCTGCACAATCCAGTCAAGATGGGCACGCTCCATCACCAATACTAATTCCGACTCAGCTAAGAGTCGGGTATTAATCTGCTTCGCTTGATGCCCAAGATACGGCACTCCACGACGCTCCAGCTCCTTATCAATGTGTGAAGCTACCGGACTGCCAACAACAGCACCAGTTCCTGCACTATCAAAAATCCACGGCGAATCAGAAGGCACCATAGATTGCGCAAGGTACTGAGCAGAAGCACTACGTGCAATATTTCCGGTACATACAAAAAGAATCTTTTTCGCACCCTCAGGTATTTTTCGTGACACAGGTGCAGCAGGAGTAATCGAAACTACAGGAGATTCCTTTGCAACGATAGAAGTCTTCCCTGTGGGCGGGGTAACGACAGCAGCCTGCCCTGTGGATGGGTGAGGAGCTTTAGGTGTGGCGGGTGAAGAAACCTCGTGTTTACGCTGTTTGTTTCCTCCAAGAAGGTTCTTTAACGCCCCTAGGCCAAATCTCGCCATGCTCCTCTTTCCTTAGATACGTTTTGTGCCAATAAGATATTTTGACTCAAAGTCTAATTTTAGCAAGACTTCCTTAACACAACCGACTAATTATCAGCTGTCCCCTAAACAGTGTATTACTCATCGTTTAGAAAATACTCACACTAAAACACTCTACCGCTCTAGCCCAAAGCAGCACATAAACACACCAAGCTATGTAGGCTATATATGTGGCACATTTACTTGGCGGAGAATCACTCCATTTAGAGTTTCCTACACGCACTATCTTTGAAGGCATCACCGTAGGTGTTAACGAAGGACACCGTATCGGCATCGTCGGTAAAAACGGTGACGGAAAATCAACGCTCCTTTCCTTGCTTGCAGGACGATTACAACCAGACAGCGGAAAAGTAACCGTCCGTTCTGGAACACGCATTGGATTCCTCACCCAAGCCGACACTCTCAACAATAAGAACACCGTCGGTGAAGCAATTGTTGGTAACACACCAGAATACGAGTGGGCATCAAACCCCAAAATTCGTGATGTTATCAACGGTCTTGTACAAGACCTTGATTGGGACGCCAGCGTCTCTTCCCTATCAGGAGGTCAACGCCGACGTGTCGCACTAGCCGCACTATTAGCTGGAGACTGGGACGTCCTCATGCTCGACGAGCCCACAAACCACCTCGACGTAGAAGCTATTACATGGCTAGCAAACCACCTCAAAAATCGGTGGTCCAAAAATGCTGGTGGATTACTCACCGTCACACACGACCGGTGGTTCCTTGACGAAGTCTGTACTGACACATGGGAAGTGCACGATGGACTGGTTGAACCTTTCGAAGGTGGTTACGCGGCTTACATCCTGCAACGCGTCGAAAGAGATCGGCAAGCAGCAGTGGCCGAAGCAAAACGTCAGAACCTCATGCGCAAAGAACTTGCATGGTTGAGACGAGGTGCACCAGCACGCACCTCAAAACCAAAGTTCCGTATTGAAGCCGCCAACGAACTCATTGCAGATGTCCCTCCCCCACGCAACACCATCGAACTATCGCGGATGGCAGTTTCACGTTTAGGGAAAGACGTTGTCGATATCGAAAATGTTTCTGTCAGCTACCCTGATCCAGAAAACCCGCAACAGTCAAAAGAAGTCCTCAAAAATATCACTTGGCATATTGCTCCAGGAGAACGCACGGGGATACTTGGCGTTAACGGTGCTGGAAAATCAACGCTTCTAGGACTAGTTACGGGTGCCGTTACACCGGTTAGCGGAAAAGTAAAGCACGGAAAGACTGTCAAAATTGCGACGCTTACTCAGCAACTAGAGGGGCTCAAAGAAGTTGAACATGACAGAGTTTCAGAAGTAATCTCTCGCAAAAAAACCTCATATGTTGCCGAGGGCAAAGAAATGACGCCTGGACAGCTCCTTGAACGTTTAGGGTTTACAACAGCACAGTTATCTACCCCTGTTAAAGATTTATCAGGTGGGCAGAAAAGACGTTTACAGCTTCTACTCATTCTTTTAGACGAGCCAAATGTCCTCATCCTCGATGAACCGTCTAACGACCTTGACACGGACATGCTCGCAGCCATGGAAGACCTCCTCGATACCTGGCCAGGAACACTACTTGTTGTCTCACACGACAGATATCTGATGGAACGTGTAACCGACCAGCAATACGCCATTATTGATGGAAACTTCCGCCATCTACCCGGCGGGGTTGAAGAATACGTGAATCTTTCTGCTATGGGAAAGGGCGGAAGCTCTGCAGGAAACGGCTCTGGAGCATACGCACTCCACAAAAATTCTGCAGAAGATGACGCTCAGCCCAAAGTTTCTGGGGCAGAACTTCGCGCAGCTCAAAAAGAAATGAACCAGATAGATCGAAAGATGTCTAAACTCAGTTCAGAAAAAGAACGCATTTCTTCCATCATGGCAGAACACGACCCTACCGATTTTGCGGGGTTAGGAAAACTACAGCAAGATATCAGTGAACTTGACGCTTCTATCGAAGAACTAGAGCTACGTTGGCTCGAGCTCTCCGAAATTCTTGAGTAATTCATGATTCCTCAATTTAGAAAAATCACCATATTTCCATATAATAAGACACCTATCTTCATACTATTGAATGTATGCAGCGATAGCGTAACCGCCACGTCTTCGCAAAGACGATGCAAGTTTTTGAGCTTCTTCTGCCGAGTCCATCAGCAAAACAATGGTGGGGCCAGAGCCTGATACAAAACTTGCAATCAGTCCTTCGGACTCGATCCCTAATACCTTCGTTAGTTCTGGAGCTAAGGTACAGGCAGGTGCCCCTAAATCGTTACGGATATACCGTGAAATTTCATAGAGACGAGCAATAGGTGCTGTATCGGCGACCAAAGCTTCTAAAAGATCGTCGGGAACCGCTAAAACATCTTCTGCAGGTGGATAATCTCCGTGCATACGACCCCTGTCCAACTCATGAAAGACGGTTGGTGTAGAAAGGCCTTGGGCTGAAGAAACCAGCACAACAGGTAAAGGCTCCACTGTAGAAGGTAGTTCCAGAAGCTGAAGTTGATCTCCTACCCCACTGCCAATAGCGATACCCGTGTGAAGGGCAAAAGGAACGTCAGCGCCTAAAGATGTTGCAATACGGTGGTATGCGCTATCAGGTAGTAAGGATGTTGTCATAGAACTTTTGAGGAGAAACTCATCTATGGCGCGAATTGTTGCTGCAGCATCAGCTGAACCGCCACCCATACCACCAGCAACAGGAACAGCTTTCACCAAGTGAATACGGAATGCAACGTCATGTGTTCCTAGCCCGTGTTCGTGCAGAACAGCCTCAGCAGCACGATATGCAAGGTTACGAGAGTCTAAAGGAACAGCAGATAGGTCGAACACTCCGTCTTGTTGCATTTGGTCTAGTAATGAATTAGAAGCAACTTCTGCACTGAGTGTTATACCAGTATTTTTAGTGCTATGGATACTAATAGTTTCTTTTAATGAAGTTGAAGCGTACAAGCTGGCAACAGGATGATAGCCGTTAGCTTCGGGGGCACCTACCGCAAAATACATATTAACTTTGCCGTGTCCGTAAGCAACAACTGATGGTTGGGAAGCACTCATAGGTTCTAACCTCTTCTGCCCTTTAGTGAGCTTGTCCGCGAGTCATTGAGCCGTGGTCATAGCCAAGATCGCGAGCTGATTCAGCGATACGAACAAAATCATGAATAGAAAGCTTCTCACCACGCAATGATGAATCAATCCCAGCATGGTTGAGGATCTCTTCAGCTTGAGCCGGTGAACCGGCCCAAACACCCAAGGCAGCGCGTAGAGTCTTACGACGTTGAGCAAATGCCGCATCGATGATAGAAAAAACTAGTTCTTGACGAACATCCGATAAAGGTTGTTCACGTCGGGTAAAGGATACTAACCCAGAATTGATTTTGGGGGCGGGCCAAAAGACATTTTTGCCGATAATTCCAGCCTGAGAGACTTCACAGAACCAGTTGGCTTTGAGCGAGGGTACCCCATAAATTTTTGAGCCGGGCACTGCGGCAAGACGTTGAGCAACTTCTTCTTGAACCATGACCAAAGCATGACGTAGTGAAGAAATATGGGTGAACAGGTGAATCAAGATGGGAACAGCAACGTTATAGGGAAGATTTGCGACCAGCGCAGTAGGGTTTTGTTCAAGCTGGTATACCTTCATGGCATCACTGTGAATAACGCTAAGGTTTTCTGCCCGTTCTGGCCTGAAGCGTTCTATTGTGTGTGGGAGTTGTTGTGCCAGTGGAGGGTCTATTTCAACTGCAACAACAGCAGCGGCAGCGTCTAAGAGTCCAAGGGTCAAAGAACCAAGCCCAGGCCCAACTTCAAGGACAGTTTCATGAGGATCAATATGTGCTGCTGCCACGATACGACGAATCGTATTCGGGTCAATCACAAAGTTCTGTCCCAAAGTTTTCGTGGGCCGAATACCAAGAGAATCTGCAAGTTCACGAATCTCTTGAGGGCCTAATAGTTGCTGTTCGTTCACACCGTTCATCTTAGCAATCTATGCCAAGAAGAGCATAATACTGGCAAGAATCCACATCATTTATAGCAGGGTTCATCTCGTTCTCTCTGCCCACGAGCCGTAAACGGTATGTGAGTTTTGGGTCAGTAATTCGCAGAACTGTTCAAGCTCAGATTCTCTGCGTTCTGCCATAAAACGTACCGTATAGTTCGTCATATAAGAGGCGTTAGGTCGCCCGCGATAAGGGTGAGGTGTCAAAAATGGGGCGTCTGTTTCGACCAGAATAAGAGATGGGTCTGCTATTTCTAGTGCTTTTTGGATGCCATGAGAGTTTTTGAAAGTGACGGTTCCTGAAAAACTCATATACCATCCTTGTTCCATGCAGATTTTAGCTAGGTGTTCGTCACCTGAAAAACAATGAAAAACAGTTCTCTCGGGTGCGCCTTCTTCTAGGAGGATACGTACGACGTCTTCGTGAGCGTCCCTGTCATGTATTTGAAGTGCTTTACCGTATTTTTTAGCAATACGAATATGTTCACGAAAACTTTCGTGTTGTGAAGAGCGGCCTTCTTCGTCCGTTCGAAAATAATCTAGTCCAGTCTCTCCGATAGCGCAGACTCGTGTCTGTTGAGCTAAACGATTAATAATAGCTAAAGATTCTTCTAGCTTCCCCTGTTGGTGTAGGCGTGGTGCCTCGTTGGGGTGTAAGGCGACAGCAGCTAACACTCGTGTATCCATATTCGCTACAGCTAATGAGTAGAGAGAAGATTCAACATCACAGCCCACCTGAACAACATGTGAGATGCCGAGGGCCTCCCCTGTATCTAAGGCGTCGCGCACGCTAATGTTGACGTTTCCATCGAGTAGATCCATGTGTGTGTGGTTGTCGATAACGGGTGCTGGTAAGGGTTCTGGCGCTGGAGGGAAGACAAGGTTGCGAGCGCTTCCGTTCGTTCCGGTGTTTGATCGGCGTCCGGTGCCTTCTCCTGTTTCGGTGTTGTGGAGGTTGTAATGTGAGCTTTCGTAAGCTGGTGGTGTTTGCCCTGTTGTTGGGTGTGGTGTGTTGGTGAAGATACTTTGTTGGGTTTCTTCGGTGGGAAGATGGATACCGAGTTTTTGGGCGTAGTGTGTGAGTTCTTCGGTGGTGAAGTCTCTATCGTTAGGTTGATTTTTTGAGGTGCACATTGGGGTCTCTTTTCAACAGTAGATAGGGTTATGTGGTGTGGGGTGTTAGTTTCGTGAGGCGAGAGTGGCGTTGTATAGCTCTTTTGTGGAGACCCCGTGCTGTTTTCCGATGTGTGCGCAGGCTTGTTTGAGTCGCATACCTTGGTCGACGAGTGTGTGGACTTGATCGACAAGGCTTTCAGGTTCTGGTGTTTCTGGTGTTTCTGCGCCTGCTACGACGAGTGCGATTTCTCCGCGGATGGTAGTGTTTTGAGCCCATGTTGTCAGTTCGGCGAGGGAGTTGCGGAGTATTTCTTCGTGGAGTTTGGTGAGTTCTCTGCAGATAACGGCTTGCCGGTCTGGGCCGAAGGTTTGGCTCATATCTTGTAGTGTTTTTGCAAGGCGGTGTGGGGATTCGTAGAAGATCATGGTTCGTTCTTCGGTGGCTAGGGAATTGAGGCGTTTGGTACGTTCACTTCCTTTACGGGCGAGGAATCCTTCAAAGGTGAATCGCCCGCTGGGAAGACCAGAGACTGCTAGAGCGCTAAGTACTGCAGAGGGGCCAGGCGCGACTGATACGGGGAGGTTTTCTGCGGCGACGGCTTGTGCGGCAATATATCCGGGGTCTGAGATGGTGGGCATGCCTGCGTCGGATAGGAGGAGGACCGTTTCTCCAGAGCGTACAGCGTGGATGATTTCTTCGGTTTTTTGTGTTTCGTTGTGGTCGTGGTTAGTGATAATTTTTGCGTGGGTTTGGAGTCCTAGCCCGCTGAGTAGTCGGCGGAGGGTTCTGGTGTCTTCTACGGCGATGAGGTCTGCTGTTTGTAGGTAATGTTTGAGCCGGTCTGTCGTGTCGGAGAGGTTTCCGATGGGTGTGCCTCCAAGGATGAGCACTCCGGCAGATTCTGGTGTTGTGGTGTGTTGCAGGGTGTTGGTTTCTGTGTTGTGTGTCATCGGGGTGTTGCTCTTATCTTCAATGGTGGTGAGGGTTGTTTGTTTATATCCAGCGGTTGAACCACATTCGCCAGCGCCAGTGTTCATAAGGAATCATTTCGGCTGTCCATATAGGCAGGTAGAAGATGGTGATAAGTAGTGCGGTGATGATGAAAAGGCCCACGATGATGAGGCCTTTTTTCTTGCGTTGTGGAGTGTCGTTGGGGCGTCCTAGTGCTAGTCCTAGCGTTCCTGCAAGTAGAAGTATGGCGTAGGGTTCAAAAGATAGTGCGTAGAAGAAGAACATGGTTCGTTCTGGGTAGGCGAACCATGGAAAGTAGCCGATAGCGAAGATGGCCCAGAGAGTGGCAAATCTCCAGTCACGTTTGAGGATGACGATGAATAGTGTCAGTGCCATGGTGACGATGAAAGCCCACCAGATGAGTGGATTTCCGACGTTAAGGATTGCTTCTGAGCATTTTGCGACGGGGCATCCGTTTTCTCCGAGGTGGAGGGATTCGTAGTAGTAGGAGGTAGGGCGTCCAAGGATGAGCCATTGCCATGCTGGTGACTGGTAGGTGTGAGGGCTGTCTAGGTGGGTGTGGAAAGAGTACGCGGAGACATGGTATTCCCAGAGGGAGCGTAGCGCTGGGGGTAGCCAGAGCAGTCCTTCTGTTGGGTGTTTTTCTGCCCAGTGTCGGTGGTAGGCGTTATCGGAGAGGAACCACCCTGACCAGGTGCTGATATAGGTGAGGAGTCCAATACCGATGATGGAGAGGAAGGCTCGTATCCCGTCGTCGAAGATACCGCGTATCCACCATTTTTTGATACCGAGTAGTTGGCGTGCACGGTTGTCCCAAAGGACGGTAATAACACCATATATTGCGATGAAGAATAGTGCGTTCCATTTTGTGCCAACGGCTAGTCCGGCACAGATTCCGGCGAGGATACGCCATGGACGGATACCTATTTTAGGTCCGTATTGCAGTAGTTTGTTGGTGGGTTCTCCCCCGTTGTGTTGGGCGTTGTGGTGCAAGGCTTGAGCGAGTTTTCTGCGTGCTTGTTCTCTGTCGAGAAGGAGGCAGACGAAGGTGGCAAGGAGCCAAAACATGAGGAAGATATCGAGTAGGGCAAGTCTTGATTGAACGATAGCTAACCCGTCGACACCTAGTAGTAGTGCGCTGAGGCTTGCGACGGTAACAGATCGGAAGATAAGCCATCCGGCGAGGGCGATAAGACCAACGCTGAGTGTTCCGGTGAGTGCTGCTGCAAAACGCCATCCGAAGGGGTTGTTGTCTCCGAAGAGTGCCATTCCGAAGGCAATCATCCATTTTCCAACGGGTGGGTGAACGACGTATTCTGCGGTGTCTCGTATTCCGGTGGGTGTTCCGGCGACGAATGTTTCGTTAGCGTGTTCTGACCAGTTTCTTTCGTATCCGTAATGGAGGAGGGAGTAGCCGTCTTTGACGTAGTAGGTTTCATCAAAGACGATGGCGTTGGGGTGGGCAAGGTTCCAGAATCGTAGTGCTCCGGCAAGGAGGACGATGAGGGCGGGGGCAATCCAGCCATAGCGTGGTAGTGCAATGTATTCGACGTGGAGTCGGGTATACAGTTCTTCTAGCTTCCAGCCTTTTGTTAAAGCTATGGGTGTTTGTGGGGCTGTCACTCTTGCTCCCTGAGATTCTGGTTCATGAGGTGTTGTTTATCCAGCTAGTTTTTGGCGGAGTTCTTGGCGTTCTTGTTTGCGTTTTTCTTCTTGTATTTTGCGGTATGTGGTGGGCCAGGTTATGGCTGCTAGAACGGCGATAGTACTCAGGCATAGGGTGCAGAATACGAGTGCTGCGTCAACCCAGAATTGTGGTGGATAGAGTCGGATGAGGGTGTCTGATTCTCTAAATTGCCAGTTTCCTTGGGGGAAGAAGATGTGGTGGAATTGGGTGAAAAAGACGTCCCATCCGGTGATGGCGATAATGGCTAGTACGGCAAGGATGAGTGCAGTGGCAAGGTTTCCGTACCAGATGCTACGGCGGATGATTCCTGGTGCTCGCAAGCTTAGGGTTCGTGCGCAAAGTAGTGCGCTGATGATGCTCATGATGGCAAGAACGGTGAGTGTGAGCATGAGGTGCTTGACGTCCGTCATGTGTTGTACTTCGCTATCGAGGAAGAGTTTTTTCCCTTCGAGATTTTTGATACTGCTGAGGTAGCTAGCTGGTGCGAGGTTGAAGATGTACTCTAGCCCGTAGTTGCCGTAGGTGAGGCGGTCTTGTGTGTCGAACCCGTAGCGGTCTTTGGGGAATGCGGCGCGGTGGTATTCGATCCAGAGAAAAGTTGAGGAGGCTACGAGTTTGAGGCTGAGGAAGAAGGTGAGTAGTGGTACGCTCAGCCCGATAAGTGTTGCTCGCAGTCCAAGTAGTTTGGGTTTGTCTTCGACGGCGGTTTCTCGTGTGCTGAGGCGTTTTTGTTGTTGTTCGGGGTTTTCTTCTGCACGTGCTGCACGTCGTGTGCTGTGTTGTTCTTCTTGGGTAGCTAACGGTTGTTTTGGGGTGGTAGCAGTTTCTTCTGCGGCACTTGTGGTTGGTACTGTGTGCTGTTCCTGTTGGTTGTGGGATTCAGGCGTTGTATTGGTGTGAGGCACGGGTGAAGGCTGCTTTTGTGATGCCCAAGGGGTGGTGCCGCTATGTACAGTACCTGTATTTGAGGGGTTAGAAGTTTTATCTTTTTCTTGGGTTTCTTGTCTGCGAGCGGAGAGTAGTTCGTCGGCGTTAGCTACCTTATGGGAGATAGCTGGGGACAGTTTTGCCCATTCGTTCCGTCGTTGCGGAGGGGTTGTCATTTTATAGCTCCTGCTCGTGCGCGCTTATTTTTGCTGTACTTGCAATAAGTATAGGTCAGCTCAGATAGTATCAAGTCCCTCACCGGTGTGGGGTGAGGGACTTGAGGTATAGATTATTTTTACCAGTTGCCGACGTATGATTCGTCGTCGTAGTGTTCGAAGGGGATGTTCCAGTCTCCGTAACCGTCATCGGGGTCGGCGTTGGGGTATCCGGTGTTGATGGTTTCGAGGATGTCGCCGACGCGGAATGAGTCGAAGAAGTATTTTGCGTCTGCTGGTAGTAATCCGATACAGCCGTGGGAGACGTTGGCGTTTCCTACGTAGGGGTATGCGCTAGGTAGTGCTTGGTGTACGAAGGCTCCCCCTGCGGTGATGCGTGAGGCGTTTGTAGCCCAGAAGGGTTCGTAGTAGTGTGGGTCTCCTTTTTTGAGTCCGAGTGAGCCGGAGTCAAAGAAGTAGGTGCTTGCTTGTTCCATGATGACAAGTTGCCCAGTCACAGAAGGCCATTCGGGGTCTCCTAGGGTGATAGGAGCTTGGTAGACTTGTTCGTCATTGACGTACATGGTGAGTAGTTTAGTGTTGTTATCAGCTAATGCGTAGTGTTTATTGCCAGTGTGGAAAGTTCGTTTGATATTTGCGTTACCGATCATTCCTTGTCCGAAATCTAGTCCAAGGATGTCGATATTGACTGTGACGGTGGAGTTAGGTGCCCAGTAGTTTTCGGGGCGGTAGCGCACCATGTGGTCGGAGTACCAGCGGAATTTTCCAGGTTGTGCTTTGTCGGTGGTGATGGTAATGGCTTTTTCCATGGATGCTTTGTCGATGACCGGTTCTGAGAAGCGGATTTCGATGGGCATTCCAACACCGTAGGTGGCTTCGTTAATGATGTTAGTGTTCGCGTCAGCTTCATATGCGGCGGAGACAGTGGAGAAGGTTGACGTTCCGTTGGTTTTTCCGCCGTCTGGGTCTTCGGCTGTCCAGCTCATGGTGTAGTGGTCTTTGAAGTTGAGGGTTTCGGCGGACGTCCACACGGTTTTGTCGGCATTGTATTCACCGTTAACGGATTCTCCGTCCTCATTTTTGAGGGTGACGTTGCTGAGTGTTCCGCCGGTGACGGTGAGCGTCACAGGGTGAGTGGGGTTATATTCGGTGGTTTTTTTGGCAGGAACAGCTTCGACAGTTCCTGTAAATTTTTTGGGGCTGGGGCTCGCACTTGGTGTTAGGGTTGCTGAGCTATTTGCATGTGGTGTCGTGTTTTTAGTTGCTCCACAAGCGCTCAATGTAGTGAGCCCTAACAATGCCGCCGATGCGCTGAGGAAGGGGCGTCGTGCGAAGGTACGAGAGGAGTTTGGTCGTGTTTGACTCACGAAGTTTATCCACCTTAGTTACTGTGTTGTGATTACTGAAGAACATACGACGGGGAGGGACTTACCGAGTGTGGTGCGCGTGAATATCCGCCATTTTTAGTGTGGCGGTATCAGTGGCACTGGGGATTGAGGTGAGTCTGTGTGTGTTGTGATGGTGCAAGTTAAACTTGCACTCGAAGTTATCAGTTTACTGATAAGTAGTTTGATATGTAAAGTTCTAAACTGAGAAAAACAGCAGATTAGTCTTGTACGCTACGCAGTGTCGGGTACTCGCGCTCATTGGAGGGGGATTCCTGTGTGTCAGGTTGCGACTCGTCCAAACGCATCACATCCCACCCTTGAGGTGCAGTAAGTCTCTCTGCGTGAAATGCGCAGAGGTCGTAGGCGTGTGGTTCACGGTGTGCCGAGAGCGGACCGATAACTGCCGTTGATTGACTGTATGCATAAGTCAGAGTGAAGATAGCTTCACGCTGGCAGGTTTGTCGTGAGCAAAGGCGAACTTGTGCCATCACAGCGTTTCTCTTTTCTGCTAAATAGTCTGTTTGCGCAGACGACGACGTTCGCGCTCGGATAGTCCACCCCAGATGCCAAAGCGTTCGTCATTATCCATTGCATATTCTAAACATGCTTCACGTACGGGGCATTCATTGCACACACGCTTTGCGTCGCGTGTTGAGCCACCTTTTTCAGGGAAGAATGCTTCTGGGTCTGTTTGTGCACAGAGAGCATCTGCTTGCCAAGCAAGTTCTCCGTCGTCGCCTTCGGTGCTATATAAGCCGGCAGCAGCTTCCCAGAGGGAAAGCGCTTCTGCAGAGAACGGGTCAAGGTTCTTCTTTTGCTGTGGAGGCTGTTTTGCTTTTTCTTTAGCGTCGGCGGCAGCTAGTAAAGCGTTTGCTCGTTCTTCAAGGTATTGAGCGGATTGCATAGTATAACGTTGGGTCTGTGTTCCGCTATATCGCGATTCGCTCCCGTAGTTGCGGTGAGCATACACACCCATTTTCGTCCCTTCCGTGTCCCTATATCGTGGAGGTTTTCTATTGACCAATCTGCTGATTCTTGATTGGCGTGGTTTATTGGCACTCATACACTGTATAGCTCGCAACGATGCTGAAGCAAAATCAAAAGTGCAATAAACCTTGAACCTAATTACACGCGTGTAATACCGGTTTAGTCAAGCTGAGAGCAAAAACTTTTATATTTTATTCACTGAAACAGCGTCTTTTATACCCTCGATGTGGTATCTACCCTACTGTGTTATGCGATGTTTTTCCATATCGACCAAAAAGTATGGCTCTTATCTCAAAAGTTAAGTGATATACATTATGTTTCGAGGAGTTTTTCGCTAAAGTTATGTGCATGCTCACCCAAAAACCCTCCCAAAACTATTCTTTTGAAAAATTTTTTACCACGCTTAAAACACGTCAAAGCCCAGCTCTTATCTGGTACAGCACCCATTCAGAACGTATTGAACTCTCTGGTCGAGTCCTCGAAAATTGGGTAAGCAAAACAGCAAACCTTCTCAGTGAAGAATGTGAGCTTGATAGTTCAGAACCAATACATTTAAACACCAGCACGCATTGGCGCTCTATCATCATTGCATTAGCTGCCCTCCGCATCGGAGCGCAACTACAGTTCACATCAGCAGAAGAAGAATGTGCCGATATATTTTGTACCGATAACACTGATAATCTTCACAAAAACTCTGCCGAATATCAGCTCATGATTGAAAAAAGCCCTCTCGCACCACGCTTTATGGGTGTTCTACCCGATGACACCATGGATTATTGCGCTCTTGTTCGTTCCTATGGCGATGTCTACCATGGGTTATCAACACCATCTCTCATGGATACCGCCTGGGAAGATACCAGCTATCAGCAACTTCTCAACAATATGGCGCTAACAGTCCAAGAGACATCACCGGAACAGTCCTACGATATGAGCGCTCCTACCATGCTCAACGCTAAGTATCTTCAACAGGTCCTACATTATCTTTCTCAAGGAAAAGCTATTATTCTACGAGATCCGAATGTCCTCTGGAGTGCCGAAGAAATCGATCGTATTCTCCGTGAAGAAAAAGCGGTATGCGCACCAAACCTCTAAGCACCTTTATCGATATTTCATGAAAAGACATTTTTCCCTTCCAACCAGAAAAGAAGGTAGCCTTATGGTTGTGAACTCTCCCATCATTGGCATTGTTGGTGGCGGTCAGTTAGCACGTATGATGGCAGCTCCCGCCCATGAATTAGGTCTTCATCTGAAAGTCATGGCTGAAGACAAAAACTCTTGTGCGCGTCAAACCATTCCTGAGGCACCTGTCGGCGATTACACCGACTACACACAACTTCACGATTTTGCTCAGAACGTTGATGTATTGACCTTTGATCATGAGCACGTCCCCACCGATTTCTTAGAACGGCTCATCAGCGAAGGTATTAACGTTCAGCCACGCCCTCAAGCTCTCATATATGCTCAAGATAAATTACAGATGCGTCAGGCAGTTCACCGCCTAGGATTAGCTAACCCACCGTGGGCTGAGGTACGTACTCGTGAAGAACTTTTTAGCTTTGGTGAAAAATATGGTTGGGATATTGTTCTCAAAACTCCACGTGGAGGGTATGACGGCAAAGGTGTCATGGTTATCAGCTCTCCAGAGCAAGCACACGGCAAAGACGTCGCACGATGGTTCGCTCAGCTTGAACATAACACGGCGTTTTCCTCACTTTTAGTTGAAGAGAAAGTCCCTTTCACGAGAGAGTTATCGGCACTTGTTGCACGCAATGACAACGGAGAGATTCGTCTTTGGGATATTAGTGAATCACGGCAAGTCAATTCTGTCTGCGATGAGGTTATTGCCCCAGCTCCAGCATTATCCGAGCATTTAGCGCAAAAGATACGCGATACTGCACAGACCCTTGCCCGTGAACTTAACGTAACAGGAGTTATGGCAGTTGAGTTATTTGAAGTGCCAGACTCGCCAGAGGGCTTCTACATCAATGAATTAGCAATGCGCCCACACAATACTGGGCATTGGACTCAAAACGGGTCAAAGACCAGTCAATTCGAACAGCATTTACGAGCAGTACTTAATCTTCCTCTAGGAGACACTCAGCTCACAGAGCCTAGTGCACTCATGAAAAATATTCTCGGTGGAACTCATGAAAATATTTGGGAACTTTACCCGCAAGCATTAGCGTTTGAACCTCAAGCCAAAATACATCTTTACGGTAAAGATGTCCGCCCCGGACGAAAAATTGGGCACATTAACATCACAGGTTCTGAACAATCATTACCCCAGCGGCAACTAGCCGCTGAAACATTATCCCGTCTCTTCAGCACTGGCGCAGAGACACTCACCTCTTCAAAGGAGTAACATGATGCTCTCATCGTACGAGAACACCCAGCCCATAGTCGGTATCGTCATGGGTTCTGATTCTGATTGGCCAGTTATGGAAGAAGCTGCTGCCGTTCTTGAGGAATTTGGTATCGCATACGAAGCTGATGTAGTTTCAGCTCACCGTATGCCTGAAGAAATGATTGAGTATGGGCTCCGTGCGCATGAGCGAGGTATTCGTGTCATTATTGCCGGAGCTGGTGGTGCTGCACATCTTCCAGGGATGTTAGCTTCTGTGACGCCGCTGCCAGTTATCGGTGTGCCAGTGCGTTTAAAAAATCTTGAGGGAATGGACTCTTTGTTATCTATTGTTCAGATGCCAGCCGGTGTTCCGGTAGCAACAGTGTCTATCAATGGTGCACGTAATGCGGGTCTTCTTGCTTTACGTATCTTAGGTGCTGGTGTTGATGACCAAGCTCAGCAGATTCAAGCTGATATCAAACAGTTTGCGCAGAATCTCAAACGTTCTGCTCAGGATAAGGGTGCAGTTCTCCGTGCTAAAGTTTCATCACGCACCCAACAGCAAGAAGATGATTCTACAAACCTGCCGACAGTAGAAGATGTACCGTCTGATAAACCTTATGCACCCTAATCATTAGCCCAAAGATATTCGAGCAGTGGAACTTTTTCTTTTCTCTGATTCTTCATTAAATGTGGGATAACTCAGCTGTTATAGAGTGAGCAAAGAGGCTCAGTGTTCGGTATGCTGAAAACCATGAGTAATATCCTGCAATCAGATATTTGGGCAAAGTTCCAAACAGCAAATGGTCACCAGGTGTTCCGTGGTAGCGGAGATGGGTGGAGCTATCTTGCAACGTTAGAAGGCGGTAAAACCGGACGATACCTCTACTCCCCCTATGGTCCTGTTGCCGATAGTTCGGAGGCTTTTGATGAGGCTATCGCAGAGATGAAGAAGGTTGCTGCCGAGAATAAATGCTGGTTTATTCGTATTGAACCTACGCAAGAAGCTATTTGGGGTTCTCGTTCGGCAGATACATTCTTATCTGCACGAGGTTTTAAACTATCTCCACGGCAGATTCAGCCCGGACACACTCAGATTATCGATTTGGAATTATCTGAGGATGAACTCTTACAGCAGATGCAATCCACCAACCGTAACTTGCACCGTAATATTCATAAGAAGGGTATTACCTTTGAGGTCTCACATAATCCTGAGGATATCGAGATTCTTACCAAATATCTAGAGCAGACAGCGCAACGTAATCAGTTTAAGCGTCAGCAAGATGATTACCTTAAGCGTGTTGCTCAAACTCTTATGCCTGAAGATGCTGCTCGTCTTATTATTGTTCGAACTGCTGAGGGTGAAGCTATTGGGGCGACGTTCGTCTATGACTCTGACGACACACGCACCTATGCCCACACGGGGACGTCTTGGGAACACCGTAAGCTACGCATCAACAAACCTCTCGTGTCGTGGATGATTATGGATGCGAAAGAAAAAGGTCTCAAATACGTTGACTTGTTCGGAATTGCTCCTAATGATGATCCGAATCATGAGTGGGCAGGTTTCACCGAATTTAAGAAGTCTTTTGGTGGACGTTCAGTCGCTTACCCTGGAACATGGGATTTGCCCGTCTCTGCGGTCGGTTACCGTGCCTACGAAGGTATCCGCGCTGCTCGTGAGGGCCTTCAACAGCTTAAGGCTAAGGTTGCTGAGGTTCGTTCAGCTCGTCAAGAATCTTAAGTTTTTGTTCTGAGCATTCTGCTCAAAGTGTCTTAACAGACTGCGGGTGGGGTGAAAAAACATACTGTTTTTCACCCCACCCGCAGTTTTTGTTGGTAGAGCCTTCTACGTATGGTTATCGGCGTACACTTGCTTTACGCTGAAGAATACGTTCCCAGCGTTCTAGGTTATGTTCTGCGTCGATAATGCGCACTGTTCCTGATTTACTACGCATGACCAATGACTGAGTGGTAACGGTGTTTCCGTTGTATCTCAAACCACGTAGGAGTTTACCGTCGGTAATTCCTGTTGCCGCGAAGAAACAATTGTCGCTGGTGACGAGGTCATCAGTGGTGAGGACACGGTCAAGGTCATGTCCGGCTTCAATAGCTTTTTCACGTTCGGCATCATCGACAGGTGCGAGTCGGCCTTGAATGATTCCACCAGTAGATTTGATAGCGCAAGCAGCAACAATTCCTTCTGGTGTTCCGCCGGTTCCCATCATGAGGTCTACACCTGTTCCTTCACGGCACGCTGCGATAGCTCCGGCAACGTCGCCATCAAGAATAATGCGAGTACGAGCACCAGCGTCACGAATTTCTTGAATCAGTTTTTCGTGACGAGGGCGGTCAAGCACACAAACGGTAAGTTGGCTCACCGGTTTGCCTAGCGCTTTTGCGGTCAGGTGAAGGTTTTGTTTAACAGGTAGTCGTAAGTCTACGAGCTCGGCTGCTTCTGGTCCAGCAACAAGTTTTTCCATGTAGAACACGGCAGATGGGTCGAACATGGAGCCAGCTTCTGCAACGGCAATAACCGATAGTGCGTTATCCATTCCCAGAGCGGTTAGCCGTGTACCGTCGATAGGGTCTACGGCAATATCGAAGGAGGCACCTATGCCTTCTCCTACTTTTTCTCCGTTAAAAAGCATGGGCGCTTGGTCTTTTTCGCCTTCTCCGATAACGACTGTACCGCTAAAGTTGACGGTGGAGAGTCGGTATCGCATAGCGTCAACGGCTGCGCCGTCAGCGAGGTTTTTGTCGCCTGCCCCTACCCAGGGTCCGCTTGCTATTGCAGCAGCTTCAGTTGCGCGCACGAGTTCTAGTGCGAGGTTTCGATCGGTGTGGTAAGTATCGTTCTGCGCCAGATTTTCTGACATGTTCCCTGACCTTCGAAGTGGATGATATGTACTTAAGATGTGGTCATAGGTCAGTCATTACGTCGTCGTTATGACTGGTTCCCTTTTTCCTTCATCATTCTATAAGCTTAGTTCCATATATTGATTGTTGTGATTCAAATTGCTAAATTTTTCTCTCTATTACCTGAGTTTTTCTGAGCTCTTTAGGACGTCTTAAGGTTTTTTATGAGAAAGATAGGGGAAAATAGTTAGGTGAGCACAGAACAACATCCTTCATCTCAAGACACCATTTCTACCGATGATTCTTCTGAACCGGTAGTTCCCCTGATTACGCAAAAACAGGCACAGCGTATTCATGCTCCGGCTCGAAATATGATTATTTCGATGGCGGTGATGATTCTTATTCTGATCCCTATTCTCTGGTTAACCCCTGCTTTGACGTCCAATAAGAATCATTACAATCCACAAGTTGATTTAGATTCTATTGCGTACCTGTCTTCTCAAGAGGCTGGTTATCCTGTAGCAGCGCCAGAGATAGACGGCTGGCGTTATAACTTTGCTCGATGGAAGAGTCGTCAAGCAGATGGTATTAGCTTCTGGAATACTGGTCAGCTCACTGCTCAAGCAGGATATATTGAGCTGGTTCAAGCCCAAAACACTAACCCTACGTGGATTGCTCAGCGAGTCAATAATGCTCCTGTTCAAAGAACACAGGAGGTTGCTGGAGTACTCTGGGATGTGCGTATATATACCCCTAAAGATGGTGAACCAACCATTTCGTATGTGGGTACTGTTTCAGGAACAACGGTCATTCTCAATGGGCAAAGTTCCGAGGACGAAATTATTCAGTTAGCTCAAGCTGTGATTGCATACGAGAAGAACCCCACAAAAACTGTTGAACCGACACCGTCTTCGGGTATTCAGTAGATAAAAACTCTGTGGGCCTTGAGAAAAGAAAAAGAATGAATACTAGCGAGCGAGTTTTTACTCCACAACAGGCTCTTGAACGGTTGATTGAAGGAAATTGGCGTTTTGTACACGGGCAGGTGGAGCATCCGAATCAAGATGCAGAACGTCGCAATGATTTAGTCAGTGGACAATTCCCTTATGCAACGTTGTTTGGTTGCGCCGATTCTCGTATTGCTGCTGAAGTGATTTTTGATCAGGGTCTAGGCGATATGTTCGTGGTACGAACGGCGGGGCATGTGATGGAGAGTGCGATTACCGGTTCTTTAGAGTATGCGATTGCACATTTACATACCCCACTGATTGTTGTTCTTGGACATGATTCGTGTGGAGCTGTTTCGGTCACTCAAAAAGCGTTGAAGACGGGTGTTTTTCCTGGAGGCTTTATTCGTTATTTGGTGGAGAGAATTATTCCTTCAGCAATCTCTGCCCATTTGTCGTCTACTCCGAGTATCAATGAAGTGGTTCGGGAGCATACTGTTCAGGTGTCGGAACGTATTTTGGAGCAGTCACGTCTTATTGCGAAGGCAGTGGATGAGGGACGTACAGCTGTTGTGGGGATGTTTTATCACCTTGCAGATGGAAAAGTTGAGTTGGTGTATTGTTCACAGAATATCGATAAGAATGCTGCGATGAGGTTTTTAGCTTAAGGGTTTGTGTGGTTCTTAATTTTTGGTTTTTTCTTGTCAAAAACCCGCAAAGTGAGCTGTAAGTCACTTTATGGAAGCTAAGCTGGTAGTCATGGCTGAACATATTGAATACCGTATTGAACATGACACGATGGGCGAAGTGCGCGTCCCAGCACAGGCGCTGTACCGTGCACAAACCCAACGAGCAGTAGAAAACTTTCCTATCTCAGGGCAACGTTTAGAATCTGCACATATTCGCGCTTTAGCGCTCATTAAAAAGGCTGCTGCTACCGCGAATGAAGAACTAGGTGTTCTTGATTCCCAGCGTGCTCAAGCTATCCGTGAAGCCGCCGATGACGTCGCAACCGGAGCATACGATGAGCACTTCCCTATTGATATTTTTCAAACCGGTTCGGGAACCTCCTCTAATATGAACACCAATGAGGTTCTAGCAACTCTTGCAACACGTCGTCTCAAGGAGCAAGGTCTTGAGGTTCACCCCAATGACCATGTCAATGCTTCACAATCTTCTAACGATGTTTTCCCTACATCGGTTCATGTGGCAGCTACTTCTGCTCTGATTAACAATCTCATTCCAGCTTTGGATACGTTGGCTTCATCTTTAGAGCAAAAGTCTGAGCAGTTCAAAGATGTTGTGAAATCTGGCCGTACGCATCTTATGGATGCAACCCCCGTAACGCTCGGACAAGAGTTCTCTGGTTATGCCGCACAAGTACGGTATGGCATTGAGCGTGTCGAAAGTTCTTTGGCGCGTGTTGCAGAAGTTCCTTTAGGCGGAACTGCTGTTGGTACGGGTATTAACACTCCAGAAGGTTTTTCTGCGCGAGTCATTGAGCTACTTGCGCAGGAGACTTCTTTACCGATTACTGAAGCTCGTAACCATTTTGAGGCGCAAGCAAACCGTGATGCTCTAATTGAAGCCTCGGGGCATTTGCGCACTATTGCGTATTCGTTGATGAAAATTTGCAATGATATTCGTTGGATGGGTTCTGGCCCTAATACGGGTCTAGGAGAATTACAGATTCCAGATTTGCAACCGGGCTCTTCTATTATGCCCGGAAAGGTGAACCCTGTTATTTGTGAGGCAGTGATTCAGGTAGCCGCTCAGGTTGTTGGTAATGATACGACGATTGCGCTTTCTTCTACCAACGGCGCATTTGAGCTTAACGTTGGTATTCCCGTCATGGCTGCTAACCTTCTACAGTCAATTCGCTTACTCGCTAATGCTTCAACAGTGATGGCGTCCAAGATGATTGATGGTTTAGAAGCTCATGTTCAGCGGTCTCGTTTCTTAGCGGAGGCTTCTCCTTCTACCGTAACTCCGCTCAATAAATATATCGGTTATGAAGCTTCTGCGAAGATTGCCAAATATGCGGTAGCGCATCAGAGCACTATTCGTGAAGCGGTATTAGCTCTTGGGTACCTTGAGCGTGGAGAGATTACGGAAGAACAGTTGGATCAGGCGTTAGATGTGATGAGCATGATTGGTTCTTATCGTTAGTCTCTTAAGTCCGGTCAAGACGCTGAGCATAATATGCCGTTGGTGCAGATACACAAGGTATCTGCACCAACGGCATATTGTTTTTTCTCTAAACGTTGAGGGTCTTTTTTATTCTGAGATTTTCAGTTCTTGACTCTAGATGTTCTTAGGAAACGGGTCTATCGTTAACCGTAAGAATACTGATAACGATTGAGGGGTTTTCCATGAAGTTAGCAGAACAGATTGTCCAGCAACTCATCGAAGCTGGGGTTAAAAGAATTTATGGTGTAGTAGGAGATTCTCTAAACCCGATTGTTGATGCAGTACGAGCATCCGGCGGTTCAGACAATGGAGGAATCGACTGGATACACGTCCGGCATGAAGAAGTTGCAGCTTTCGCCGCTGGAGCTGAAGCACAACTCACCGGCAAACTAGCGGTCTGTGCAGGTTCCTGCGGACCGGGAAATACTCACCTCATCAACGGGTTATACGACGCGCATCGTTCTCAAGCTCCAGTTCTTGCTATTGCCTCGCATATTCCTTCGGGACAAATCGGCACCGGTTATTTTCAAGAGACCCATCCCGAAAGAATCTTTGAAGAGTGCTCTGTTTATAACGAGATGGCTGTCTCCCCCGAACAAACATTGCGCATTGTCAATTCAGCAATGCGTCACGCAATTGCTCGGAACGGTGTTGCCGTCGTCTCTATCCCCGGCGATATTGCTTCAGAAGATGCCGTCGAAGCAGTTCCCGAATGGGGTACTTTGTGTCGAGCGGCCTTAACCCCAACCTCTGAGACGCTTAAAGAAATTGCAGAACGCATCAATAAAGCACAAAAAGTCGCTATTTTTGCCGGTGCTGGGGTAGCTCAAGCACGCGAGCGCGTTATTGAACTTGCCGAAAAAATCGGTGCTCCTATCGGACATACGATGAGGGGTAAAGAGTTCATTCAATACGATAACCCGTACGATGTGGGAATGACTGGGCTGTTAGGTTATGGTGAGGCAGCTGAGGGTCTTAAGGAAGCTGACCTGATGTTGCTTTTGGGCACGGATTTTCCTTATGACCAGTTCTTGCCTGATACTGAGACGATTCAGATTGATCGTCGTGCTGAGGTGATGGGCCGACGTACTAATGTGGGGTTGCTTGTTGAAGGCGATATTGAGACAACTCTCAACGGTGTTCTTCCGTTGGTTTCGAGAAAAGAAGACCGTAGTTTTCTTGAGACTCTTGTGAAAAAGAATCAGAAGATTATGGAGAAAGTTGTCAATGCTTACGCAAAGGATCCTAATACTTCTGCGCTCATTCACCCCGAATATGCTGCTACAGTACTGGATGAAGTTGCTGCTGAGGACGCTATTTTTACGGCTGATACGGGAATGTGTAATGTGTGGACGGCTCGTTATATTACGCCAGGTCCAAAACGTCGTCTTTTAGGTTCGTTTTTACATGGGTCGATGGCTAATGCGATGCCGATGGCATTAGGTGCCCAGATTTCTCATCCTGAACGTCAGGTAATTTCTGTCTCGGGTGATGGTGGTTTGTCGATGCTTCTTGGAGACTTGCTCACAGCCAAGATGTATAACCTGCCGATGACCGTGGTGGTGTTTAACAATTCGACGTTGGGGATGGTCAAGCTTGAACAGTTAGTTCAAGGTTTTGAGGATTATGGTGTAGACGTTCCTGAGGTTAATTATGCGGATATTGCTCAGGCGATGGGTTTTCAGGCTCAACGTGTGACAAATCCAGAAGATCTTGAGGATGCTTACCGTCAGGCGTTGGAGCACCGTGGTCCGTCGTTGGTGGATGTTGTGACAGATCCTAATGCTCTTTCGATGCCTCCAGAAGTTGAGGCAAAACAAATTATTGGTTTTGCCTCCTCGCTATCGAAGATTGCTCTTAATCGTGGTGCTGGTGAGGCTGTTGCTATGGCTCGTTCGAATCTGCGTAATATGAGTGCTTGGAGGCAGATTCTTTAGGTTTGTGAACGGTCTTTAGTGTTTTAGGCTTGTTCGTAGCCGAATCGGACGCCGTCTTGCCAGTGCAAGGCGGCGTCTATTCTGTCAAGCATCCTTGGGGAGCAGAGTTCTTGGGCTTCTTCAAGGCTTACCCAACGAACTTGTGTGCTTTCTTCGTCGTTGACGCGTTCTTTTCCACTGATGTAGTGGCAGTAGAAGGTGTGGTCAAGGAATTGGCATTGGTCACCGTTGTTGAAGGTGTGTGGAGGGTCTGCTTTGAGCTGTGCTAAGGCGATAACTTCGATGCTGACGTTCGCTTCTTCTTGAGCTTCTCGGCGAATGGTTAGGGCTGGGTTTTCTCCGGGGTCGACGATTCCTGTGATGGGTGTCCATGCTCCGGAGTCACTTCGTTGAACCAGCAGAATCTTTTGGTCGCTTTGTCGTTGGATGACGGCTGTTGCGCCGGAGAGCCAGAGCATGTCGTTGCCAATTTTTTCACGTAGTTTGGTGATAAATGATGGTGTTGGCATAGTGTTTTAGAGTTCCTTTGGGTTTTAGAAAAGGGTGTTTGATGGTGGGAAAAGTATTGCAAGGGTGGTGCCAAGGAGCATAAACGGGCCAAAGGCGATGTGTTGTTGTGGTGTTTTGGTGCGTTGTAGGAGGATGATAAGACTATATATGCCACCTAAGGTGAAGGTGAGCAAGGTTGCCCAGCATAGAGTCATAGGTGATATGAAACCGGTGAGCGCTCCAAGGATTCCGGAGAGTTTGACGTCTCCTAGGCCCAGTCCACCGCGGGAGAATACTCGTAGTACGTAGTAGAAAAGTGTTAAGAACACAGCTGAGTAGAGGGTATTTTTAACACCGATGATGTTGTGTTCAAGGAGGTATACCGCTATGAGCGGTAGCATAATCGTCAGGTATAGCGGAAGAACGATACGGTTAGGTAGTCGGTGTTCTCGTATGTCGATGATGCTCAGTTCGATGGCTCGATAGATGAAGTATATGAGGGTTAGGCTTAGTATGGTTCCTTGCGTGTTACTGAGCACTGTTCCACGATGAAAGTATTCAACGATGATATTCAGCATGGTGGTTCTTCTATGGTGTTTAGGAGCCGAAACGTCGTTGTCTGAGGGCGTAGTCGGCTAGGGCGTGAACGAAGTCTGTTCGGGTAAAGTCTGGCCAGAGCGCTTCACAGAAGTAGAACTCTGAGTAGGCAGATTGCCATGTGAGAAATCCTGAGATGCGTTGTTCTCCAGAGGTTCTAATTAAAAGATCGGGGTCGGGTAGTCCACGGGTGTAGAGGTGTTCGCTGATATCTGAAGTTTCTAGTTGTTGTACTAGTTCTTCGAGAGAGGTTCCTCTCTGCTGTGCTTGTTGTAGAAGTTCTTTGACGGCATCGACGATTTCTTGTCTTCCACCGTATCCAACGGCAATGTTGACTTGTAGTGTGTTGATGTCTTGAGTTGCTTCTGTTGCTTTGTTGATGCTCTGTGTCAGAGTTTTTGGTAAGGCGTGGAGCCTTCCTACCGCATGTATTTTTGCAAGACGTTTATCTGTGAGTTCTTTAAGAAGACTTTCAATGACGTCGAGGAGGTCTTGTAATTCTTCGGGGTCTCGTTTGAGGTTTTCAGTGGAGAGCATGTAGAGGGTGACCATGGGGACGTTGAGTTCTTGGCACCATTGGAGGAAGTCGATAATGCGTTGGGCTCCACGTTGATGCCCGTATTTGGTGTTTTTGCCTTGTTGTGCTGCCCATCTTCTGTTGCCGTCGACAAGGACACCCACGTGTTGTGGAAGTTTCTGGGGCGGAATGTTCTGAAACATCTGAAGCTGTTCAAGGCTTTGAGTTGATGAGGAATCTTCCACCTATAGCTCCTTATGTCATATTTTCTTCTGGTTTGAGTAAACAACGTCTTCTTTCATCGTACCGTGCTGAAGTCGTTCCACAATGTTTATTGCCTCTTGTCCTTAATGAGTATCGCAGAGATAATGGAGGAAACCACATTTTTAGGATTGGCGTTCACCAGTGACACACCGTTCATCTTCTTCAACTTCTTTATCGTCAGATACTTCTCATCGTCCTTTTGAAAAGAAACCTCTGCTGCGTGGCTGGATACATGCTGGTTTTTCTCCCATTGTTTTTATTGCAGGGATTGTTCTTGTGGTGCTCTCTGGCGGTGGTGTTTTAGCAGTTGCGTGCGCTATTTTCTCGTTGACCGGTGTCATACTTTTTGGTGTTTCTGGAATGTACCACCGAGGGTATTGGGAAGATCGGGTGCGTCTTCTTCTCAAACGTCTTGACCACGCTAACATTGCGCTGGTTATTGCCGGAACATATACCCCGTTTGCGTTTACGCTCCTTAACGGCCCAAAGCGTCAGATTCTTTTATGGAGTATTTGGGGCTGTGCCTTAGGCGTGGTTCTTTTTAGGGTGTTATGGACGTACGCTCCACGCTGGCTTTATACCCCTATTTATGTGGTGATGGGTCTTATGGCGGTGTTTTACCTTCAAGATTTTTGGAAGGTTTCTGTCATCGCAACGATTCTTATTGCAGCTGGTGGCGCTTTCTATATTCTTGGCGCTGTTTTTTATGGGACGAAAAGACCTCATCTTGCTCCCCATATTTTTGGGTTTCATGAGTTATTCCATGTGTGCACGGTTATCGGTTTTATTCTGCACTATATCGCAGTGGTGTTCTCCCTCTACGCATAAGAATATTCTGGTGAAGACAGCGCGCACTTTATTTATTTTTCTGTTGGTGAGGGTTTAGATGAAGTATCGTTATCGCCCGTCTGGGGTTGCTGACGTTGTTGTGATTCTTGTTCCATAGCGTATTGGTTACGGTACCTCATACGACGTACACGGCGCGTAAAATCCAACATCAACAAGATGATGAAGACACCTACGGTGAAAGTTGCGACAAATCCAAGGAACCCTGGAGAACCCGTTGGTGAGCCGTCCTGATTATATTGTGTGGTTGAGTTTGCCAGAAGTTGGGCTGTCTCCACAACAGCAAAAAGATACGTCATGCGTTACACCAGATTTTCTTGGTCGTTGTTGTTCTAAGGATAGTCTTGTCACGAGAAGAGCTGTCTCTTATTCTACGCGTTAGGTTCGGAACTCTTATAGTCGATTCCTTCTGCAAAGCACCATTCTGGTAGTTCTGAGTGGACTCTACTTTTTGCTAATACGTATTCTTCCCAAGGCCAGATTTCTTTTTGCTGTTCAGGTGTGAGCGCGAAGAATGCATCGGTTGGGCGAACCTGTGAGCGGTGCGCAAGAAGTGCACGGTCGTGGGTTTCAAAAAACTCCCAACACGAGATACGTGTCGTTGTCTGGTGGGAGGGGTACGGCGAAGGATGACGTTTTTCGTCTTCTTCTCTCTCATCAAGACGAGCCACCCACTGGGTGAAAGGACTTTCACCTTTGGTGCTCGTGAGGTATCGGTGGAAGGTTCTAATACGTTCTGGGTTGAAAGCACGGTCATAGTATATTTTTTGAACTTCCCATGGTTTCCCTAATTGCGGGTATGCTTTTTCGTCACCGGATTTGTCGTAAGCTTCCATTGCGACTCGGTGGGTCATAATGTGGTCGGGGTGAGGGTATCCGCCTCGTTCATCGTAGCTCAGAATAATGTGTGGACGGTATTCTCTCACGAGTTGGATTAACGGTGCAGCTGCTTGTTCTAGAGGCAGTGTTGCAAAAGAGCCCCAAGGAAGTTCTGGTAGCGGGTCACCTTCAGGTAGTCCAGAATCTACAAACCCTATCCAACGATGCTCAATACCAATAATATTGGCAGCTTCTGCCATTTCTTCACGTCGGACACCGGGGAGGTCTCGGTGGGCTTTAGGGTTTTCATTCACCTGTTCGTTGAGAATATCGCCGCGTTCTCCGCCAGTCATCGTTGCTACCATAACTCGTGCCCCACGATGTATATATGCTGCCATTGTTGCAGAGCCTTTAGAAGACTCGTCATCGGGGTGTGCGTGTACCGCTAAAATACGTAGTCCTGCATAGTCCTCTGCTAAGGGTGAAGGCACCATATCTTTGAGGATACTGTTAGGGTGTTTTGAGTCGGTCACGAAGAACTCCAATATTTTTTCGTTAGAGTAGCTAAAATAGTACATCTAGAACGTCAGCAGATGATGCGAGAGCAAGAGGACACTCTATTCTAGCGAATATCTGATGGTGATAACCCAATCTAGGTTAACGAATATGAACGAAGGATGTCGTGACAACTAGCTTAGATTCACGCTATGGCAGGAAGCCTGCTCAAAGGAACATACCGACGTGGGTATGGGTTCTTTTAGCTGGTTGCGCTACCATCATCTCGATGCTTTTCGCTTGGTGGGTGCAAAGTGACTCTTCAGCAACATCTCCTCAAGCGCGTGATCTTTCACATCAGCTCACCAGTTCCGATGAAGTATCACTGACTTTTGAAGTGCTCAAGGACCCTCAGGTGAAAGCCGTCTGCGCGGTTAAAGCGTTGAACTCTTCACGTGCACCAGTTGGTTGGAAAGAAGTCACCATTCCTGCCGATACCGCTGGTGAGAGCTCGTCTCGAGTGCATGTTCAAACTGTTAACATACGGGTTCTCTCCCCCGCTGTCACCGCGACCGTTGATACCTGTTGGAGTATGCGAACCTCGTCATAAGGTTTAGAATTCACACCACAAACTAGCACTTGCATGTTAGAACGGGTAAAGTTCGCTACAACTACTCTAATTTTGAGGTTGAGGATAGCCGACAGATAGCTCCTTAGGCTCAAGATTTTATGAAAGGAAGATATATGAGCGCTCATGAAGGTGCTTGGCTCACCCAAGAGGCATACGACCGCCTCAAAAAAGAACTAGAACATATCTCTGGCCCTTACCGTCAAGAAATTATTGATCGTATTTCGGCTGCTCGTGATGAGGGTGACCTCAAAGAAAACGGTGGCTACCATGCTGCCCGTGAAGAGCAAGGCAAAAACGAAGCACGTATCGCTCAGCTAACTCAGTTGCTCGAGAACGCTCAAATTGGCGAAGCACCACATAATGACGGAGTTGTCGACTCTGGAATGGTGGTAGAAGCCGAACTTGCTGGTAGACCTTTTAAATTCCTGCTCGGTTCACGTGAGGTTGCAGATTCTTTGGTCGGTGATTCTGGTCTTCAGGTCTTTTCTGAAAATTCACCGATGGGCTCTGCTATTTTGGGTTGCCGTGCTGGTGACGAAACCTCATATGTTGCGCCCACCGGTAAGACAATTGATGTGAAGATTATTTCTGTCGTTCCTTTTGAAGGCTAAGAAACTCCGCTGACGCCGTTACTCGGCTCAAAACAGTGATGCCACCGCATACCCTGGCAATGGGTCAAATGCGGTGGCATCATGCATATTACAACACGTTTAATCAATGTTTTAGTATACGACGATTGGCTTATAGCCAGCACTTGTAAGACCATCAAGCACCTGCTGGATGTGCTCATTTCCTTTCGTTTCCATATCAATGGTGATAGAAACATCTCCCATAGAAAGGGCACCGCCGACACGTGTGTGGTCTACTCCGGTCACATTCGCATCTAAAGAAGAAATAATGGATGAGATAGTTGTTAGCTCGCCAGGGCGGTCATTTAACATCATCTTGATAGTTAAGTACCGTCCAGCAGCTGAAAGTCCTCGTTGAATTACTTTGAGCATCAGCATTGGGTCAATATTTCCGCCAGAGAGCAAACATACTGTTGTCCCAAGGTTTCCGTATTGTTGGAGGAGTTTTCCATCCATCAAAGCAGCAACAGGAACAGACCCTGCCGGCTCTACGACTAGCTTATTACGTTCCATCAAAAAGATGAGTGCCCGAGCAATATCATCTTCAGAGACGGTATGCACGTCATCAACAAGTTCTTTAATGATGGAGAAAGGCATCTGCCCAGGTCGCCCGACAGCAATACCGTCAGCGATGGTAGATACTTTTTTCAGGGGCACTAAAGCGTCAGCAGCTAAAGAGAGTGGGTATGCTGCAGCATGTTCTGCTTGAACACCAATAATACGAATCTTCCGACCAGTTTTTTGTTCAAGTTCTCGAACAGCAACAGATAGACCAGCAAGTAGCCCTCCCCCGCCAACACCGACGATGATAGTTTCAACATCAGGTACTTGTTCTAGGATTTCAATACCGATAGTTCCTTGACCTGCGATAATATCAGGGTTATCGAAGGGGTGAACAAAAACGGCGCCAGTTTCTTCGGCATAACGTTTTGCTTCTGCTAGGGCGTCGTCAACGGTTGCGCCGTGCAAGATAACCTGTGCCCCACGACTTTTAGTTGCAGCAACTTTCGGAAGAGCTGCACCTAAAGGCATATAGATGCGCGCTTTAATGCCTAGTTGTTGGGCAGCTAAAGCGACGCCTTGTGCGTGATTACCTGCTGAGGCGGCAACTACTCCACGTGATTTTTCGTCTTCAGTAAGTTTTGCCATACGGACGTATGCTCCGCGTACTTTAAAAGATCCAGAACGTTGTAGGTTCTCACATTTAAAGTAAACTTCTGAGCCAATCATTTCTGATAGTGCTAAGGAGTGGTCCACCGGTGTGCGTTCAATGACCGGCTTGAGAAGATGAGCGGCTTGTTCGATATCTGCATATTGAACAGGTAATTGTGTTGAAACAGTGGACACAGGTGTTTCCTTTATGCGTTAGAGAATATCCGAAGAATAGTTGTAAGAAACAAAAACTATCTCAAGAGTAGTGCAGTTATAGTGTTGATTCTTCTTGTTCGTGTTCTTTAAGCCGTTCAAGACGTTCTTTGACTTTATCAGCCACAGCTTTACGTTTTTTACGAGCAATTTCATGGTCGTAGAGAAACTCTTTAGTACGAATTTCTGGGTCTTTTTCCCACTCGCGTCGGGCCAGATAACGCACGATGGTATTCATCACGGCAAGAACAGGCACAGAGAACAACGCACCAAGTGGCCCATAAAGGATAGTTCCGCTAGCTACCGCAAAAATTACGGCGAGAGGATGTAAGGAGACGGCTTTGCCCATTACTAGGGGTTGAAGGATATGTGATTCAATCTGTTGTACGAGCAGAACCATTAGCAACATAATCAGAGCGTTAAACCATCCATTAGCAACAAGCGCTAGAAGCACTGCAATTGCGCCGGTTACGAGAGCACCCACAATAGGGATAAAAGAGCCAAGGAATACGAGTACGCCCAGTGGAATAGCTAGCGGGACTCCGAGGAAGAACGCTGCTAAACCGATACCAAGAGCGTCCACGAAGGCAACAAAGACTTGGACGTGGACGTAGCTTACGAGAGAACGCCAGCCACGACGTCCGGCGCCGTTTACTGCTTCACGTGCGGTTACAGGGAAAAGCCCTACCAAGAAAATCCAGATTCTTTCACCTTCAAGAAGGAAGAAAATCAGGGTGAAAAGGACAAGGGCTGTGCCAGTTCCGATATCGGCAGCGGTAGAACCGAGTGAGGCAACTCCCGAGAGGATGGAGTCAGAGTTATTTTTGACGAATTGTGTAAACTCCGAAAAGTGTGAGTCTATTTCTTTCAGGTCTAGGGTAAGAGGAGATTGATCAATCATCCCGAGAACAGTGTGGTACCCCTGCACAATCTCATCTGATAGTGAAGAGAATCCAGAGGTAATTTGTTGTCCGACAAGGGTGAGTAGTCCAACAACAAGCGCGATGAATCCTAACTCGACGATAGCTGTTGCGTATCCTCGTCTAAGACCGTATTTGCGCAGGAAAAATACCGCTGGTGATATGAGCGCAGCGAGCAGTACTGCCACGGCGATAGAAATAATAATGATACTAATTTTTGCGGCAACCCAATGGAGGCAAGCTAATGCGAAGAGGACGATGATGAGTCTCCACGACCAAGCGGCAGCAGTGCGTAGGGCAAATGGAATGTATCGTTCGTCGCCGTGGTACCAAGAACTTTGTTCAACATGGTTTTTCGGTACTGGTGAGGGGGTAGTTTCGCTCATGCATACTATTCTTTCACATCTTTAGACAAGTCGTTATTTTCGGGGCGAAACAAACGTAAGAAAAGGTTGTATATAAACGTCAGGGCACACGATAGGTATCGTGTGCCCTGACGTTTAATGCTTTATTGGCGTTTAGCGTTCCATCATTTCACGAACGTACATGAGGATACGAAGAATCTCGATGTAGAGCCATACCAGAGATGAGGTCAGGGCGAATGCCATGCGCCATGATTCACGTTCTGGTGCACCGTATCGCACAGCTTCGCTGACGTGGGTGAAGTCAAGAATGAGGGAGTATACGCACAGAGCAACAGCAAAGAGCCCAATAATGAGACCGAGAGGAATGCCCATGACTTCGATGCTGCGAACGTTTGTTCCGCCGAAGAGGGTCATGCCAAGGTTGACGAGACAGAAAATTGCGTATGAGATAGCTGCGATGGTGAAGAATTTCGTCATCTTAGGTGATTCACGCAATTTACCGTTGCGGAAGAGAACCAGAACCGTACCAAAGACGATGAAGGTTGCTAGAACAGCCTGCCCAACGATACCGGGGTAGCGTGTTTCTGCCATGGCGGAGAAACCGCCAAGGAGCATACCCTGTGCTAGGGCGTATGCCATCACAAGTACGGGAGAAACTTCTTTTTTGAAACCGTTAACAAGTCCTAGAACAATAGAACCGACTAAACCGGCTACAACGAGTATGGGGAACATCACCGATGCGGCTGCGCCAACCAGTAGGATAACAAAGTTGATAGCAACTTTGACGATGACGTCGTTCATGGTCATCTGCCCCGTTTGAGCGCTTGTTGCACTGGGGGACTGGTACATTGCGTTGAGGTCAGCGGCGGTAGGAGTCTCCTCACGAGGTGAGGTAGGTGTATATCCGTACGGTGCGGAAGAGCTCTGACCGTTGGAGTATGCGCCACCAGCGCCGAATTGTCCAAAGCGAGAATCCTTCTTTTGAGAATCTAGCATGGAATTGATGAGGGGGTTGCCTGCCACGAGAACAATCTCCTTTAGTTCTATAATTCTGTCTCTACCAGACTATCGGAGAACCGTGATATTCGTGGGGACTTTTGGTGAAAAGCACAGTATTTCCTAGGGTTCTAACAGTTTTTAGAGAGGCTGAGTATCGTGGCATAGGAGCTCAGAATTCTTATCGTGTATAAAAAGTGACCCCATCAGTATGTACTGATGGGGTCACCTTTTGTCTGTGCTCCTACTGGGACTCGAACCCAGAACACAAGGATTTTAAGTCCTCTGCCTCTGCCAATTGGGCTATAGGAGCAATATCGGCAGCTAGATTTTAGAAAACAACTACCTTACCACTATACCGTATAGAACGAATAGTGTTGTCCTGCACCTAGATAACTCTAGGCACAGGACATTATTATAGCCATAAAATTGCGTTGAACGCACTTTTTATTACAGGCGTGCCTTGCTCTTTTCAGGAGCAGTTCCGGTTGCGCTTTGGAATGCGCGACGTGGAGAACGCTGATGGCGGATAGAAGAAGTGTCACGACCGAAGATTTGGTTCAACGCCCAAATGCTCATAACACGTACAGTACGCTCAGCGGTAGGAATCGCCATACCGTGGTATCCACGGTGCATCAACCATGCAAGAGGTCCACCAATGGTCTTACCCTTGAAGTTCGCAACACCCTTCCACAAGCCGAGTCCAGCAACAACGCCGATGGTCTCATGGTAGTAGTCGGTGAGTGCTTCACCGCGACGAGAAGCCAATAGGTTCTGTGCAAGCTTAACAGCCTGACGGGAAGCGTGCTGTGCGTTAGGAACGCAGAAACCGCCGACTCCGCCACCAGAAAGGTCAGGAACAGCAGCGTTATCGCCAGCTGCCCATGCACCTTCAATCACACCGTCGTCGCCGGTAACACGTAGGTCTGCGCCGACACGTACACGTCCACGCTCATCCAAAGGAAGGTCAGTGTTCTTGAGCATTGGGGATGCTGCAACACCAGCAGTCCAAATGAGGGTGTCGGTATCAAGTTCACCGGCAGGAGACTTATCTCCCATGTTAATCAACGCGAGGTGACCGTCAGTAGCGTCTGCCAAGGAGGTGTTGAGAAGAACCTCAATACCGCGTCCACGGAGTTCTTCAACAACCTTCTCCGCACGGTCTGCAGGAACCTCAGGCATGATACGAGGTGCAGCTTCAACGAGAACGAAGCGAAGGTCAGATACGCGAAGGCGACCATTACGTTCTACCGCTACACGAGCCATATCTTCAAGTTCGGAGATGGTCTCGACACCAGCGAAACCGCCACCAACAATGACGAAGGTGAGGGCGCGACGGCGTTCATCTGCATCATCAAGCATGGAAGCAACTTCGATACGCTCAAGAACCCAGTTACGGACAGAAACTGCTTCTTCTACGGTCTTCATACCGATAGCAATTTCTGCAAGACCAGGAATGGGGAATGCACGAGTAACAGCACCTGCACCGATGACGATTTCGTCGTACGTTACCTCGAAAGATTCTCCAACGTCGATGGGTTCGATTGTTGCGGTGCGAGTTGCATGGTTAATTGCGGTGACTCGGCCACCAACAACTTCGCAGTTCTTGAGGTGCTGGCGTAGAGGAACGGTAGCGTTGCGACCTTCCATAGAACCTGCAGCAACTTCTGGCAAGAAGGGCTGGTAAGTCATATAAGGGTTAGGGTCTACAACGGTAACGATACCGCCAGTTTCTTTAATGGTCTTCTGAATTTTTTTGGCGACGGTGAATCCTACGTAGCCACCGCCGACGATGAGAACTCGAGGACGATCCTGAGCTAGTTTGGTGAATGCCATATTTATTTTGCTACTTCCTTAGGTTGAGATACGGGAGCTGTCTATGCACTCGTATCTGTGTCTGCACCGCATGTTTAACTATTAAAAGTACAACATCCTTTAGAGCGCAAAACAGCGCGGTGAGAGGACAATTGCTCAATATGCTATCTTGCCACTTAAGCCGAAGTTTTCCTACTCTACAGGGCATTTTTTTCTTCAAGGATTTAGCTTTTCTTGATTCTTGATTTTATCGACCTTGTGGTCTACGCCTCTTTTGATGGGTTCTGACTAGCTGACTTAGCGAACGAATAGAAAATCTCGTAATAATAAATGCCCAGAGAAAAAATCCGCCCAACACAATAAGTGGCAGAATCGCAGAATCTTCAACTGGACGACGAGGTTTCGGTGCCGATGCCACTGGAATATTCTCATCAGCATGGTGTATCGGAACACTCGCGCTAGGAGCAGGCTGGCTCTGGCTTTTACGATGGACCTGTATCCATTGGCTCATAGACCCTAAAGGGTTCTCTTGAACGTCATCAGAGGTTTTAGAGCTCAGAGCTTTTGCTGGATTAATAATGCCATACCCGTACAAGGCATCTCGCCCCGTTTCTCCAGCATCATCAGCTGAAGAAATAATACGCTGGATAATCTGTGAAGCAGTAAGGTTTGGGTATTTTTCTTTAATGAGAGCTGCCAAACCCGAGACAATAGGTGCTGCCCCAGAAGTGCCTGACCACACCGCATATTTGTTATCGGGAGTAGCGCCCATAAGGTTTTCGCTGGGGGCGACAACAGCAATCGAAATGCCCTGAGAAGATGAAGACCAAGAATCTTGTTTATTTTGGTTCACTCCCCCAACGGTCAGCACCCCCGGCATCGTTGCAGGAGCGCCTACCTGCGTAATACCAGAACCACGGTTACCGGCAGAGGCTACGATGATGACGCCTTTTTCCTCGGCATAGGCGAAGGCGCTATCCCATTGTTCTGGCCAGTTTGTGCTATCTGAGCCGACAGAAAGATTAATAATATCGGCGCCGTGATCTACCGCGTATCGTACGGCTTCAGGAAGTTGTTCATCAATACTTTTAGCGCCTTCAGAGACAGTACCAATTTCTAAAGATATTGGAAGAATTTTAGCTTCTGGCGCCACTCCAATCATGCCAGCTGGACGCTTACCGCCGACCCCTGAGAAGGACGGTGTTTGGGGGTCGCGGTGCCCATGCCCCGCAATTAATGAGGCCACCATTGTTCCGTGTTCAGGCTCAACTCCAAGACCTTTCCACCCTCGAGCAGAACCAACACCGGAAACGTCTGTACCGGGTAAAACGTTGTCTCTAAGGTCTTGGTGGCTTTGGTCTACGCCAGTATCAATCACCGCAACGGTGATACCGCGTCCGGTAGCTTCTTTCCAGACGGAACTAAAACCATAATCTTTAAGCCAGTATTCTCGTGCGCGAACAGCATCACCTTCAGGTACCTCAATAGTCGGTATCGAGGGAAGCACCCTTGGAGGTTCTGACGGTACGCTTGGTACTTGAGGGGCGCTCGGTGGTTGCGGTGCAGGTGAAGCTGATGACTTTGGTGTAGGAGTCGGTGCAGCCACAGGTTGCGCCACCGATGCCGAAGAGAGCGCAAAAATACTCAGTAATAGTGTTGCCGTGAAACAGGCATATTTTCTCATTCGGTGCGAGGATGAAGGCATCGAAGAACAAGAATCAGGCGTTATGTGGTTAGGCATAGGCTCTCCCCAAAGAATGTTATCTCAAGAAAAACAACAAACATCACGATCAAACGGTGTTGAATACCTGAACGTGTTATCGCTGCGAGAGTACCAACCCATCAAGAATATCGTGTTCACTAGCAGTAGCGCTATAGACGGCCCCACCTGTGAGCTGTTCTAAACGTCGAATAATATGCGCCCAAATCACAGCTCCAGTGCCAATCACATCGACACGACCGGGGTGCATAAACCCACGTCCGGCACGTTCTTCAGCGGTCATTTGAGCCAGAGAATGGCATGCCTGCTCAATATCTTGGATGCTAAGTTCTGCACCGTTGATTCTTCGAGGATCGTAGCTTTCAAGACCGTAATGTTCTGCAACAATGGTGGTAACGGTACCAGCCACACCAACTACTCGTTGTGCTTGTGACAGTTGAACATGTGCAAGAGCTTCCTCAAGAGCTTCCTCAACATCAGCAATAATGCGTTGTTTCTGTTCCTCAGTCATAGGGGCACTGACCTGATGACGCTCGGTAAGACGTACACAACCAATGTTGACAGAACGAGCAGCAAACAGTGACTGATTATCGCCTAGAACAAATTCTGTTGAGCCTCCACCCAAGTCAATTACAAGGGTTTTCCCCTCATAGGGGTCAAGAGAGGAAAGCGCACCGTAGAAAGAAAGTTTGGCTTCTTCATCACCAGTAATAACTTCTGGGCTCACACCTAAAATATCTTGTATTCCCTGAATAAAAATATCTTTATTGGTGGCGTCTCTCGTCGCACTTGTTGCGCCAAAGCGAAGAGACTGAACACCGTGCTCAGCAATAATTTGTGCATATTCGCGGGCAACGTTAAAGGTTCTTTCAAGGGCTTCTTCTGAGAACTTGCCCGTAGCGTCAACGCCTTCTCCGAGGCGTACAATTCGCATAAGACGTACGACATCGTGAAGGGTGCTCACACCGTTCTGCGTCTCAACATCTGCAATGAGTAGTCGTAGGGAGTTTGTTCCGCAATCAATAGCACCAATACGCACGGTAGGGTCTTCTTTCTCCTATTGAGTGGTTTCTTCGCTGGTTGCCACAAAGCTATGGCGCCATTGTGGGTCACAAGCGCATTGTTCAGGAGTCCACCATGGTGCAATCAGATCAAGTGTTTCATCGCCCATAGGGTTGATTCCACGACCGACAGAGAGGGTGTGCCCAAGTACCGCGTGGAGGCATTTTACGCGTACAGGCATACCGCCAGCAGAAATACCGTCAATTTCAGGGACCTCTTCGGTGTGAGTCTTGAGGCGGATACGTTCACGTTCACTGAGATAGTTTTCGTGGGCTTGCTGATATTGCTGAGCCAAGTCAGTATCCTCAGCAAGACGATCAGTCATCTCGTACATTTTTCCTTCAGCTTCTAAACGGCTGGCAGCTGCAGTAATAGCAGGATGGGCTAGATAGAAGACGGTTGGGAAAGGTGAACCGTTCGATAGTCGCGGTGCGGTCGCAGCGACGAGAGGGTTGCCACAACGGCAGCGGGCGGGAATCTCTGCGACATCACGTACTTTTCGTCCCAGTTGTTCAGATAACACGTGGATATCTAGTTCGGTGGGTTCTAGGGTTTCTGCGCTCACGCCGAAACCTTGTGGGTTGGTAGTGTTCGTCATCATGAAGTTCCTCGTGATATTGGTTTTAGTTAGTGAATAAAGTCTATTTTTAGGGTGCTGGAGTAGAGCTAGCTGGCGGGGTGGTTGGGGCGCTCGGATCAACTACGGGACGAGAAGTATCAGCAGGGGCTATCTCATCGGTAGGTGTTGTATTTGCCGGTTCCGAGGTGTTATCGGATGGTTTTTGGTGGGTTGCATCGTGTGCAAAAGCTGATTGTTCGAAAGAACTCCATAACCCTTTTGTCCAAGATTCTTTAGGGGCACTTTGTGCTGCTGCTGATGTATCGTCTGCACGATGCGCTGCTGGGTCTACTCCCACCACAAGATAGGGTGTTTCGCCTTCAGACATGTAGTATAGACGGCTCTTTGCTTGCTGTTTGACGTAGTTTTCATCTTGCCACCAGCTCAGCTGAGTTTGTAAACTATCGTGATTTTGTTGCAAGGCACCAATGTGTGATTCAACTTGGTGTATTTCTGCCTGTTGGCGGATATATGTTGAAACCGGCGCATAAGAAGAGATGAGAATAACAGCAAAAATGACCAGAGGTGCGACCATTCTGCCCGAAAAGGCATGTGCAGCAACAGGAGCGTCAGAATCTTCTTTAGCGTTAGCGTCCTGAGAGCTTTGATATTTTTCTGTTCCAAAAAAGTTTGCCCATGAGCGACGACGTTGCTTATTATCTCGTGACATTTTACCCCTGACTACGTTTTTCACTCGCTCGATAGCTTTTTGTATATCTTCTAGCACAGAGAAAGAAGATACTGCGCATTAGCTATTCTACCCACCCAAAAAGTAAATCACTTCTAGGTTTTTGAAACGTACCCGTTAGATTCTAATTTTCGTGGTGTCTTCTCAGCTGTTTTAAAGTTTGTCTCTTACACGGGCACTCTTTAAAACGACGTATCTCCACCAAGAAAGCTCCATATCAGAGACTCTCTTGGTGGAGATACTATCTATGAGTTTTTAGCTCCCTCGCGGAAACAGAAAACTCTATGCTTTGAAACGGGGGAATGAAGATGCCCCAGCGTAAACAGCTGCGTCGCCCAGTTCTTCTTCAATGCGTAGAAGCTGGTTGTATTTTGCAACGCGCTCAGAGCGTGCAGGCGCACCGGTCTTAATCTGGCCCGCGTTGGTTGCAACAGCGAGGTCTGCGATGGTGACGTCTTCGGTCTCACCGGAGCGGTGGGAAACCATGCAACGGTATTCGTGACGCTGTGCCATTTCCATAGCGTCAAGAGTTTCAGTCAAAGAACCAATCTGGTTGACTTTCACCAACAGCGCATTTGCAGCACCAGATTCGATACCCTGAGCTAGGCGCTCTGGGTTGGTGACGAAGAGGTCGTCGCCCACAATCTGTACTTTGTCGCCGATTTCTTGGGTGAGGTTCTTGTAGCCTTCCCAGTCGTTTTCATCGAGAGGATCCTCAATGGAGACGAGTGGGTATTTAGCGACGAGGTCTGCATAGTATGCGGACATTTCTGCAGCGGTCTTCTTCTGACCTTCAAACTCGTATGCGCCGTCGTTGTAGAACTCAGAGGAGGCAACGTCTAGTGCCAAAGCAATTTCTTCGCCGGGCTTGTAGCCAGCTTTTTCGATTGCTTCGATGATGAGGTCAAGAGCAGCAGCGTTTGACTCTAGGTTAGGAGCGAATCCGCCTTCGTCACCCAAACCGGTTGCAAGACCGCGGTCTTTGAGAACAGACTTGAGTGCATGGTATACCTCAACGCCTGCCTGCAATGCTGCAGAGTAGGTATCGAAACCGATAGGAGCAATCATGAACTCCTGAATATCAACGTTGGAATCTGCGTGAGAACCACCGTTAAGGATGTTCATCATAGGAACAGGAAGAACGTGTGCGTTAGGTCCGCCTAGGTACTTGAACAGCGGAAGGTCTGCAGATTCTGCAGCAGCCTTTGCAGCGGCCAAAGATACGCCAAGAATAGCGTTTGCGCCGAGCTTACCTTTGTTCTTTGTGCCGTCAAGCTTAATCATTGCAGCGTCAAGTGCACGCTGGTCAGTTGCATCGATGCCGATGATTTCTTCAGCGATTTCGTCGATGACTGCACCGACAGCACCAAGAACAGACTTGCCAAGGTAGACGGATTTGTCGTCGTCACGACGTTCTACTGCTTCCCATTCACCGGTAGATGCACCGGAGGGAACTGCTGCGCGACCGAATGCGCCGTCTTCGAGAAGAACCTCTACCTCAACGGTAGGGTTGCCACGAGAATCGAGAATCTGACGTGCGTGAACTGCTGTAATTAAAGCCATGAATATGCTCCTTGAAGCTTAGATTGGTTGGCTATGAGTAAGCTCAGGCAAGTTTCACTAGTGCGCACTTACGTGAGCGTACGTTCAGCTACGATTTTACCAAAGAAACCCACATAAGCACACAGGGATTCAATAATTCCCACCAATATCTTTGAGATATTTTCCTACGCTACTCCCCTATCCGCCCAAAGATATTCCCACGAATAACAACATCAGCGGTAGATAACACCGCACAGCACATTACTTCTCAGACGCCTGAATCAGCGCATACATTAAACGACGTAACGCACCTTCAGCATCAATCCCTTGAGCACGAGCACGCTGAACCATCTCAAACAACTCCACAGCACAAGCCGATTCTTCACCTCCATCAGCGGTAACACCAGCGACATCAAGCGACACCTGTCCCTTATCAGCCTTAGAAATCACCTTATCTGCTAAAGCTAACGCCGGAAGATGAGGAGGAATACCATCAAAAACAGATAAACGTTCCGGTTTCTCCTGCTTCTTCAGCTCATCCCACTGAGCAGTTACCTCTTGATCACTCAGCGAGTGAGCAGAAGAATCACCAAAAACGTGAGGATGCCGACGCTCAAGTTTCTGGTTCAGCCCCTCAACAACATCGGCGATACTAAAACCGCCCTCTTCTACGCTACGCTCACCAGCAATACGAGCATGAAAAAGAACCTGCAAAAGCACATCGCCCAGCTCTTCTTTCAAAAGCTCATAGTTCACTTGCTCTTGAGACTCAATAGCCTCAATTACCTCATATGATTCTTCAATCAAATACCGAACCAACGAGTGATGTGTCTGCTTCCCATCCCAAGGGCAGCCACCCTCAGAACGCAAAGTATCCATCAACTCAATCAAACGCTCAAACGCTTCCGGCGCACCCTGCGGAATAATACGTTGCTCTGCCATGACTACTCCTGCTCCTGAGCGACACGATTCTGCTCTTCAAAAACACTCATATACGCACCCTGAACAGCACGCATTAGATGCTGTTTCTCCTCCATCGAAATAAAAGCACCTTCGATAGCATTAGTTGTTAGTTCAAAGAAATCTTGCACCTGATACCCAAAATTATTCGCCAAATGCACAAATTCAGCAGTAACACTACTACCGCTCATCAAACGATTATCGGGGCTAATGGTCACAGCAAAACCAGCCTCACGCAAAGCATTGACGGGGTGTTCCGAAAGATTCTCAGCGATACGAGCAGAATCAACCACACCATGTTCAACAGCATAAGCGGCACGCGTTTGAATATTAGAACAAGGACACACTTCCAACGTGATACGACGATCTTTAACCCAGCTAGCGAGCGCACCAAGCTGAAGAATTTTCTGATCTTTGGGTGATTGGGGCATCATCTTCCCCTCGGGGTCAATCTCCCCGACCGTTGTATACGAAAAGTCTTCGGTAATACGTACGCCATGGCCGATACGTAGGGCACGTCCCACCAATAATGCAGAGCGAATCGAGCGTAGCCCCTCAGCTTCACCGGCATGAATCGTGACCGGCATAAAATTCTCTGCAAGATAATCTAGAGCTTCACGGTGTTGTTCTACAGGGTGGTTTTCTTCTGCACCGGCAAGGTCAAAACCTACCACACCTAAGGTGCGATATTTAACAGCAAGTTCTGCTATCTGCCGTGAATTATCGCGGTCTCTCATGGCGCAAAGTATCTGGTTAACAAGAACTCTTCCGCCTGCTTGAGCTACCATTTCCATACCGTCGTTGAGTCCTGTAGCAACAGCACGGACTGCTTCGTCAAGGCTAAGACCTGCACGCTGGTGCTGTTCTGGTGCCCATCGGACCTCTGCATAAATCACACCGTCTGCCGCGCACGCAAGAACATGTTCTTGAGCAATACGTTGCAAATCTTCTGCTCGTTGCATGAGAGCTAAAGTGTGAGTAAAGGTTTCAAGGTAGCGGTCAAGAGAGCCAGAATTTGCGGCGTCAAAGAACCATTGTTGGAGAGTTTCACGTTCTGTGCTGGGTAGTTCATACCCAATGTCTTGTGCAATATCAATCATTGTTTGTGGTTGCAGACCACCATCGAGATGATCGTGTAGACATACTTTTGGTAGTTTTTGAATCCATTGCTCATCGTGCTGTGTCATAGGTGATGTTCTTTCCTGATACGAGATATTTAACGTCGATACGAAAACGCTGCCGAGTAGCCCCACTAGTGGAGTTTCTCGACAGCGTTCTATGCTCTAAAGGTTTAGAGAGTCCATGAAGCAAGCGCCCGATTCATATGTTCAGGAATGTTTGCTCCCGTACGGGGGAAGAGTCTGAGCTCTTCAACATATTGCTGTGCAGGTAGAGTGTCCTGGTATTTAGCGAAGGCGCCTTCATCGTTGTAGCTAAAGGACGCTACCGGAGGGATTCCAGGGGTGAAACGTAGGCTCATCGCTAGTGGGGAGCCCGCGCCTTCTTTATAGGAATCTGCTTTGAGTTGCAAAATAGCAAGAACATCTTCAGGGATGAGGTCGAAGGTTCGTTGTTGATCCCAGAAGCCGTTACGTCGTACGTGTGTTAGTGCGTCGTAGTAGGAGCCGAGGGCTCGCACGCGAATAAGTACGGTGGAGACGTCCCGTGCTGTCCCGTTTTCTCCGAAGAGTTGTTCTTGTGCTTTAAGTAGTCGAGCAACAACCTGCGCTTCGGTGAGGACGAGGTTTCCTTCTGCTAGTTCGGTGGTAGAAGGCGGTTGCACCTCTTCTGTGGGGTTGTTGTAGGAGGGTGCTACGTCTACGCCTTGAGCGGCCTCAGGGAGGTCTGTTCCACGAGAGTTGGTAGCTGAGGAACCAATAAGAGTATCTGGTTCCTCTTCTTCCCACTCGTCATCGACGTGTTCTGGCAGTGACGCGCTGACCAGCGAAATATCATGTGCGGAAGTGAAGGTCTCTGCATCTGAGTGGTGGGTTGCTGATTCTGCGTCTTCAGATGGGACAGGAGGAGTGTTCTCACTGGCTTCGGTATTTGTGGTTGGAGTTTTAGCGTCCCCTGCAGAATTTTCAGTAGCTCCTGTGGTGGTATCAGCTGCTGTTTCTACACTCGCAGTATTTGATGGGCGGGCAACAGCCAAACGCGCATGAGGTTCAACCCGTTCAGCTTCTGGAGCTGTTTGTTCAGTGCTTTGAGCCTGCGGAGCAACCACTGATGCAGTATTTTCTTTAACGCCCTGAGGGACATCTTCACCAGTTTCTGCACCAGTTTCAGCTGTAGCTGCCTCTGAGGTTTCTTTAGATTCTTCTACAACATCACGAGCAGGGTTGTGAGTGGCATCGTCTGCTGGCTCAGCCACGGTACCCGCTGCGGTGTTTTCCTCAGCTGGTGAAGTTTCAGTCTCGATATTTTTAGCAACAGATGATGTTTCTTCAACAGAGTCGTGAGCATCAGTTACTGATGTTGCAGAACTATTCTCTTGTGTAGCTTCTTCTGCGTTGACGTTATGCGCGACAGCAGTTTTTTCTGTTGACTGTGCTGCTTCAAAACGTTCTGAAACGCGTGCAAGAGGAGAGTCATCGGCAATGCCGTTCTGCTGATTTTCAGATGATACGTCTGCTCCAGCTACTTCTGTAGCTTCTGTAGCAGACGTTTTCTCTGCTGGCTCGTTCGCCTTTTCCTCCACTTGATAATGCAGGTTGCAAGAGGTCTCATTCTTTGAGTTGAGGTAAGAGACCTGAGCATTAGTCCCTAAGAGAATGATGAGTGCACGAGTCCATGCACCGCGCGGGCTTTTTTCTTCTTCGGTGTAGAGTGCCGCAACATTTTCGAACCAAGGGTTTCCAGGAACAACAATGGTTTCTTCTACTTTTTTACCGTTCTCTTCAAAGCTCAACAACATGTCGTTGCCTGCCTGCTTCAGGTCAAGGGTCAGCTGACCATCACCTTTAGATTGCATCATACAAATCAGCGAGTGAAGAGCACTCTGTTCATTGAGCTCTTCAGAAGTTATAAGAGTAGAGGTGCTTTCTTCTACGGGAGGGGTTGGTACCTGTTCCTGCACCGGCGTTGCTGGTTCTGCAGGTTGCGCAACAGGTTGTGCTTCCGGTGTTGTTGTCGCTGCCGATTCAGCAGCTTTCTTGTCTTTGCGACGGCTAAAAAGTCCCATGATGTTCTCTTTCTTCGGTGCGAACTATGAGTGTTCTTACGGGTAGTTTACTGCTGTTCAGTACTCACTTTACCTAGAATCAGCGGTTGAGGCTCATATTCTTTGCCGATAGTATAAGCATCTTCTAAGGATTCTAGCGCTCGTTCAAAGCGTTCGGGAGTGTCGGTCATCAATGTCATGAGGGGTTCGCCAGCACGCACAGTGTCTCCTGGTTTAGCGTGGAGACGGATTCCAGCACCGGCTTGTACTTGGTCCTCTTTACGAGCTCGTCCAGCGCCCAAACGCCAAGAAGCAACACCCACGCTCAACGCATCGAGACAAGTTAGCACACCGCTGTCTGTTGCATAAACAGTGTGAGTTTCACGAGCTTGAGGTAATGCAGCATCGGGGTCGCCACCTTGTGCACTGATCATGGCGCGCCATTTATCCATAGCTCGGCCATCGGCAAGAGCTTCAGCAGGATCTTCATCGATACCGCATGAAAGGAGCATTTCACGGGCAAGCGCCACCGTTAGTTCAACGACATCGGACGGTCCCCCACCGGCAAGTACTTCTACAGATTCTTCCACTTCACACGCGTTGCCAACGGTCAGCCCCAAGGGCGTGTCCATGTTGGTGAGCAAGGCTGTTGTTTTGACGCCGGCGTCTGTTCCTAAACGCACCATAGTACGTGCTAGTTCTTGTGCGTAATCGAGGTCTTTCATAAAAGCACCGGAGCCAACTTTAACGTCAAGTACCAGAGAATCTGTTCCTTCAGCAATTTTTTTAGACATGATAGAACTTGCGATCAGCGGTATAGCCTCTACAGTAGAAGTGACATCACGTAGCGCATAAAGTTTTTTATCTGCTGGGGCTAGTCCACTTCCGGCAGCACAAATAACAGCGCCTTCGTCCGAGAGTATTTCGAGAGTTCGTTCGTTGCTCAAATATGCTTGCCAACCGGGGATGGACTCTAATTTATCGAGTGTTCCACCGGTATGCCCTAGCCCTCGACCAGATAGCTGCGGAACAGCAACGTTGTATACTGCTACCAATGGTGCTAGTGGCAGCGTGATTTTATCTCCCACACCACCAGTAGAGTGTTTGTCGCTGGTTGCAATTTTCTTACCGGCACCAACAATAGAGGAGAAATCGAGTCGTTCACCCGAGTTAATCATGGCTTGGGTCCACTGTTGAATTTCGGTAGCGCTCATTCCGTTCAAGAAAATCGCCATGGCAAGTGCACTCATTTGTTCGTCAGCGACGACTCCACGCGTATATGCATCAATAACCCAGTCGATTTGTTCTTTCGTGAGTTCTTCGCGATCTCGTTTAGTGCGGATGACGTCTACAGCGTCGAATGGTTCGTAGGACATGTGTTTTCCTCCATCAAAGGTGTTAGGTGAGGTCAAGTGTGAATATTTTTAGAGCCGTTCAGGACCAAAAGCGTCGGGAAGCATCTGTTCGATAGAAAGTATTCCACTCACTGTTTTGATGAGCATATCTTTAGTGCTGTGTTCGTAGAGTAGTTGTCTGCACCGTCCACAAGGCATGAGTGCTTCACCATTTTTATCCACACACGTAAAGGCAAGGATTTTCCCTCCACCTGTTCTAAAAAGCTCTGAGATGAGGGAACATTCAGCACATAAGGTAAGCCCAAAGGACGCATTTTCGACGTTGCAACCGGTGATGATTCTGCCGTCGTCGGTGAGAGCAGCTGCTCCTACTGCGTAGTGTGAGTACGGTGAGTAGGATTTTTTCATCGCGCAGGTGGCATGCTCTGTGAGTTCTTCCCAGTTGATGGGGTGTTCTAGGGTTTCACGTTGGCTCATGCTTGGGGTCCTTGCAGGGGTGAAGATGTGCATATGGTGCCAGAGGGCACGATGAGGTTCCGACAGTGTGCACTATCGAAACCTCATCATTAGTATTTTCTCATAAGACCGAGGGCGGTTATCCCTTGGTGTACGCTTTACCGGCTGCTGCAGGTCCACGCGAACGACCGACCAGACCAGCCACTGCAAGAATCGTTACGACGTAAGGGAGCATAGCCAATAGTTCAGTAGGGATATCCGTTCCGAGTCCAGAAAGGATGAACTGCATCTGTAGGGAGAAACCGAAAAGGAGTGATGCGCTGAGTGCACCAAGTGGTTTCCACCGTCCAAAGATGAGAGCAGCCAACGCAATGTAGCCTTGTCCTGCTGTCATATCTGCGTTGAAGGAGCTGACGGCAACAAGGGTGAAGAATGCTCCACCCATACCAGCAACAGCGCCAGCAATCATAACATTGCTAAAGCGTAGACGGTTCACGTTGACGCCAAGGGTATCTGCAGCTTGGGGATGTTCGCCAACCGCGCGGGTACGAAGCCCCCAACGTGTTTTGTTCAGAGAGAACCAAATCGTACCAACCACAATGTACATCAAGTACACGATAACGGACTGGTTGAATAATACTGGACCAATCACAGGGATTTGTGAAAGAACCGGAATTTCAAAGCTAGGTAGACGAGGAGCCGAGTTGAGGTGTGCTGCGTCTTGTTGGAGTACACGGGAGTATAAGAATCCGGTAAGTCCGGAGACGAGGACGTTCACCACAACACCAACGATGGTCTGATCAACAAGATATTTAATGGAGAAAGTTGCTAGTAGGAAGGATACGAGCATACCGCCGATCATCGCTGCGATAAGACCAATCCACGGGTTTCCTGTCATAGAACCAACAAGTACGGCAGAGAATGCACCAAAAAGAAGTTGACCTTCAATCGCAATGTTGATGATTCCAGAGCGTTCGCAAAGGAGTCCTCCCATCGAACCAAAAATCATGGGGACTGAGAGTGCAACAGCACCGGTAAGGATGGTAATCAACGATATTTCGGTCATACGTGCAGAGCCAATAGCCCAGATGAGTACGCCAAAGATAAAAGAGAACCAAAAAATAGCTGAGAGATATAGCGGTGTTTTCTTACCGGAGAACGTGAGCTTAGCACACCATAAGGTGACGGCAATGAGGACGGCGGTAACAGCCCAACCCGTTGTTGGCGTTGATAGGTTCAGCGCCGGAAGTTGAATGACGTCATTTTTGGTGGACAGACCAAGTACCACGTGTGAGGCAGGAGCGTTCAAGGCAAGAACTAGTAGCGATATGACGCTTAGCGTGCCGAAAATCCACGTGTTTTTCCAGTGACGTACGAGCACGGTATCTTGTGGTGTTGCGGTGTCGATAACAGCTGTCGTGCTCATTATTTTGCCTCCGCGGACTGAGTAGTTTTTTTCTTCTTTTTGGGCTTGTCGGGGTCTGGAAGCCTAAAGATGGCTCGTACCAGTGGTGGTGCAGCAATGAAGAGCACAATCAGTGCCTGAACCACGTCGACAAGGTCTACAGACGTTCCGGTACTGACTTGCATGGTCACACCACCTGCTCGAAGTGCCCCATAGAGAAGAGCTGCCAGAAGGGTTCCAACGGGTGTTGCTCGTCCAAGAAGTGCCACAGTAATAGCGTCAAAACCATAGGAGGAAGCGATACCGGTGCTCAAGACTTTTTCGGTTCCAGATACTTGGGCGACACCGGCAAGACCTGCTAGCGCACCAGCAATAGCCATCACAATAATGTATCCATTAGCAACAGATACGCCCGCAGTTTTTGCAGCATGAGGGTTTGCCCCTACCGCACGGAGTTTGAATCCGATAGTTGAACGGTTAATCAGCCACGAGACAAAGAGGACAGCCAGTAACGCGAGGATAAATCCGGCGTGAAGACGGAAGCTTTGTCCAAAGATTCTGGGGAAGATTGCTTCATCTGCTAATACAGGTGAAATGGGGTTTGAGCTTCCTTCGCGTTGCCATAGTGGTGTTTTGAGGAGGAAGAGAAGTAGGTTCGCAGCAATGTAGTTGAGCATGATGGATAGGATGACTTCATGCGCACCAGTTTTTGCTTTGAGTAATCCGACGAGACCACCCCACAGGCTACCACCAAGGATACCGCCAAGAACGATAAAAGGTAGTAGTAAGTAGCTGGGTAGGTGCCAGTTGATAGCAACGTAGCTGGCGACGATTGCGCCAAGGATAATTTGTCCTTGTGCACCGATGTTAAAGAGTCCGGTACGGAATGCGATTGCTACGGCAAGACCAGCAAAAATAAGTGGTGTTGCTACCGTGAGTGTTTCGGTCAGCGGGTAAATCGCTTTTGTGAAGGTGCTCGCTTCATAGTTGAAAATAGCGCCTCTAAATAATGCGAGGTATGCGTTGGTTGCTGCTTCCCAGCCGGCGCTGAGTGTGTCTAGGGGGCGGGCGAAGAAGTAGCGTGAGGCTTTTTGTGTTGCGGGGTCAGTGACCGCGATAAGAATACCACCGACGATGAGTGCAGCAAGTAGTGCGAAAAAGGACAAGCTGACGGAGCCGGATAGTATACGAGTCAGTACAGGAAGTTTTTCTTTTTCGGAAGGTTGTGTGTGTGCCGGTGGTACTGTTTCGGAGGCGGTGAGCACTGTATCGGTGGCTTCTGCGACGGTGGATTTACCTTCGGCGCTCATGCTTGGTCTCCTTCTGCCCAGGGGATATTTTCGGTTTCGGGGGTTTGTGTTTGGGGAGTGTTCTTATCTGTAGTAGAAACTTCCCCTGCCGCTTTGAGAGCTTCTTCATAGGGTGTTCCAGCCATCATCATACCCAAGACGTTACGTGGCGTTTCCGGTGGTGCAATGCCCATAAGTTCACCGTGGAAGAAGACGGCAATACGGTCTGCTAAGGCGTGTACTTCGTCCAATTCTGTAGAGATAATGATGACGGGTACGCCTTTGTCTCGTTCTTCAACGATTCTTTGGTGGATAAATTCGATAGAGCCAACGTCTACACCGCGAGTTGGCTGTGATGCGACAAAGAGTTTGAGGTCTCGGGTGAGTTCTCGTGCAACCACAATTTTTTGTTGGTTACCGCCAGATAACGTTGAGGCTGCATCGTGTTGTGATCCAACACGAATATCAAATTCTTTGATGGCTCTTTCTGCGTTCTGAGCGATTTCGCTGTTGCGCAGTGTGCCGTATTGGGAGAATTCTTTGCGATTGTAGAGGTCGAGAATGAGGTTTTCTGCGATGGAGAAGGAACCTACTAGACCGTCGACATTTCGGTCTTCTGGGACGAAGCCAACGCCTGCGTCAAGTACTTGTCGAGTATTTTTGCCGAGGAGTTCGGTCTCCCCCAGCTTCATCGAACCGTGCGCTTTAGGGTGTAGCCCGATGATAGTTTCAGCGAGTTCAGTCTGCCCGTTTCCTTGTACACCGGCGATGGCGAGGATTTCGCCTCCGCGAACGTTGAAACTGACGTTTTTGAGAAGTGGTACGCCTTGGTCAGAGATGAGGTTGAGGTTTTCAACAGTGAAGTTTGCGTCAGTTAGTTGTGGGGTGTCTTTGTCGACGACGAGTTTGACGGCTTTTCCGACCATGAGGGAGGCGAGTTCGTCGGTGGTGGCGCTGGGGTCAGCGGTGCCGACGACTTTTCCTCGTCGGATGACGGTGATGTGGTCTGATACTTCGCGTACTTCTCGTAGTTTGTGAGAGATGAATAAGAGTGATTTACCGTCTTTGCGTAGCTGATCCATGATGCCGAGCAGCTGGTCAGTTTCTGCGGGGGTGAGCACGGCGGTGGGTTCGTCAAGGATGAGAATTTCGGCGTCTCGTACGAGCGCTTTAATGATTTCTACGCGCTGTTGCACACCTACGGGGAGGTCTTCAACGATGGCGTCTGGGTCGACGTCGAACCCGTAGCGTTGGGAAATTTCACGGATTTTGGTGCGGGTTGCTTCGAGGTTGAGAACGGTTCCGCGCGTTTCTTCTGAGCCGAGGGCAATATTTTCTGCGACGGTGAAGACGGGTACAAGCATGAAGTGCTGGTGTACCATGCCGATGCCGGCCGCCATGGCGTCTGAGGGACCGGAGAATTCAACGGGTTTGTCGTCGATGAGGATTTGCCCGTCGGTGGGTTCGTAGAGTCCGTAGATGACGTTCATGAGTGTCGATTTTCCGGCACCGTTTTCGCCGAGTAGGCAATGGACAGTACCTGGTTCTACGACTAAATCAATGCTGTCATTTGCGGTAAAATCACCAAATTTTTTTGTGACTTTTCGCAGTTCGAGTTTCATCGATGTGCTTTCTTGTCATTGCTCAGACTCTGCTGGTGAGGGTTGGGGTTGGTTCTCTCAGCGTTTGAGCGGGGTTATCCGTGTGAATATGTGGTGGAGTTTTAAGCGCTGAGCGGCTGGCACGAAGAGGTGTCCCTCTGAGTGCCAGCCACTGAGCCCTATAAGGTTTTATTTCTGTGGTTTTCCGTCGGTGTTAACGGTAATTTCGCCAGAAATGATTTTGTCTTTGATGGTGCCAAGTTCAGTCTTGGTTTCGTCAGAGACTTTGGATTCGAAGTTGTGGAATGGAGCGAGTCCAACACCGTCATTTTCGAGGGTTCCAACGTATTTCTCGGAGGTGAACTTGCCTTCGAGGCTGTCGTGGATGGTGGATTCTACAGCTTCTTTCATCTTCTTCTGGATAGAGGTGAGGATGATGTCTTGGTAGTTCGGGTTGGTTTCGTAGCCGTCGGAGTCTACCCAGATAACAGATGCGGGTGCGTCTTGGTGGCTTGAGTTGTATTCGGTCACGGCGTCAAGGGTACCTGCACCAACTGGTCCTGCTACGGGCAGGATGATGTCTGCCCCTTGGTCAAGGAAGTTTTGGGTGTTGGTCTTGCCCTTGGTCTGGTCGGAGAAGTCGCCGGTGAAGGTTCCGCTCTTGGAGTCGTGATCCCAGCCGAGCACCTGAACGTTAGCGTTCTTTTGTTCGTTGTAGTATTTAACGCCTTGTGCGAAGCCGTCCATGAAGGTGGTAACGGTGGGGATTTCTAGACCACCGTAGGTTGCGACTTTACCGCTCTTGCTCTGTGCTGCAGCAAGGTAGCCGGCTTGGAAAGCTGCTTGTGCTGTGTCGTAGACGATGGGTCGGACGTTTTTAACGTCGATGTCGCCGTAGTCAACGATGGTGAAGTTAATGTCGGGGTTCTGCTCTGCGTATTCTTTAGTTGCGTCTGCTAGTGAGAATCCAACGGTGACGATGATGTTGCAGCCTGCTTGGACCATGTTGGTGAGGTTAGGGCCAAATTCAGACTCGGAGTTTGATTCTGCTTGTGCAGTTTGAATGCCGTAATCTTTTTCTGCTGCTTTGAGTCCAGCGTAGGAGTTTTCGTTGAAGGATTTGTCTTCGAAACCGCCGGAGTCGGAGACAATGCAGCCTTTGAAGTTGGAGTCTTTAGCTTGTGCATCGCCGGAGGATGCTTCGGGTGCTGCACCACAGCTTGCAAGGAGCATAGCTGAGATACCCAGGACTGAACCTGTTGCTGCAAAACGTTTACGATTGGTCATCGTCGTCCCTTCATGATGTGTTGAGTGGGGGTGCACTCATGGTGTGCCAGAAAGGTTCTGCCGTCCTAGCTCTGTTGAGGATGAGAGTGCGGTATATACGTTATATAGTAATGGGTCACACGTGGTTATGTCGTATCACACTCCGTGGGGCGGGGTACTGTTATCTGTCCGCGTTGGTGAGTGTTCAGGGTTTAGCCTAGCCACTATCTCTTTTCTGGTTCAATTTTTTCTTCCTGTAACACTTATTTTCTGTGGTTATTTAGTAGGTGTTGCTTGTTCGGAATTGTTCGGCAGAACGTTTTGCGATTTCCCAGCGTACGGCTCGTAGTGCAGTGGAGGCCATGACTTGTACCCCGTACCCGATAGCTCTTTCGTCGGGGTTGTAGTCTCCTCGATGCAGGTCGTAGGTGGCTCCTCCGGGGGTTCTTGTTCCTAGTCGTATCATGGTTCCGGGAACTTTTTGAAGCATCCATGCGAAGTCTTCTCCGCCCATAGATTGTTCGACGAGAACAACGGAGTCTTCGCCAAGTTCTGCTCGTGCCGCGTTTTCGACCATGGTTGTTTCGTCTTCGGTGTTTACAACTGGTGGTACTCCCTTGATATGTTCTAGCTCAACGGTGACCCCATAGGGTGCTGCAACTTGTTCGACCACTTCGTCGAGGATTTCTCCGGCTTGGTACCAGGCTTGGGCGTCGAGGCAACGCATCGTTCCGGCAAGGTAGCCTTCGGAGGGGATTGCGTTGGGTGCAACACCTGCTTGAATTTGCCCCCATGCGAGGAGTACGCCTGAGCGCACGTCGATTCGTCGCGAGAGAACTGCGGGGACGTTGATAGCGATTTGGTTCATCGCATAGATGAGGTCTTCTGTGAGGTGTGGACGCGATGTGTGCCCGCCTCGTCCCGTGAGTCGTATTTTGATGGTATCTGAGGCTGAGGTGATGGGACCGATGCGGGTTCCAATTTTTCCGACATCCACTTTTGGTTCGCAGTGTAAAGCGAAGGCGCGTGGGACTCCTTCTAACGCATTTTGAGCGATAACTTCTACGGCTCCACCGGGGAGTTGTTCTTCAGCCGGTTGGAAGATGATGCGAATAGTGCGGGCGAGCGGGCTTTGTTGATGTATTTCCCAGAGTGTTAGCGCGACTCCGAGCATGACGGTTTGGTGAATATCGTGACCGCAGGCGTGCATGACGCCGGGGCGAATGGAGCTGTAGTCTAAGCCGGTGTATTCGTTGATGGGTAGGGCGTCAATATCTGCCCGTAGTGCGGCAGCGATGGCGCCTTCTCCAATGTCTACGTAGCATCCGGTGTTTTTGTAACGCTGGGGACTCATACCGGCGACTTGTAGTCGGGCAATGATTCGCTCTGTGGTGTGGTGTTCTTTGAACGAGAGTTCTGGGTTTTGGTGAACGATTCTGCGGAATTGGCGCAGTTCTTCGGTGAGGTGTTTAATGCGTGTTCCGATGACGGGGCCAGATTCGTCGAGAAGTGCTAGTGCGGGTTTTTCTGCCATTTTTCTAATGTAGCGCGCTTTGGTGTTGTGGTGGGAGTTTTGTGAGGCTTCCCTTTGTTATCGCTACAGGATTCGTCAGTAAACGGTATAAACGTCAAAAATCAATATATAAGCATGTAATTAAAGATACATTTTTAGTCTATTTTTTATATTTATTTTCGTAAAAATGGATATTTTTTACACGTATTACACATTCATTAAATGCTTTTTCACTACTCGCACCGAGGATTCTCACAGAAACTTAATATTAATTTTCAATCACTATTTTCTATATTGAAAGTTTGTCCCCTAAAAAGAGACTGCTTTTTATTAAAAAATCCCTTAAGTCTTGCGTAATAAGCACGAAACAGGCTGAATATTCGGAAGGGATTCACTAGCGTTGAGGGTGTTATCGTTGTCCACCAAATAGGGTACTCATATTTAAGGGACAGTATATGAACCACTCAACAAAGCGTGGTGACAACAGATAACACGGCACCATAACTTCATATTTATTTCAATATATTATTGATTATTTTATATTTCCGCACCGCTAATGAGAGCATTCTAAGGAATACACCATGACTCAACACATTTCGCGACGAACCCTCGCAAAAGGTGCAGCAATTGCTGCACCCCTTGCCCTCGCCACCGCTCCCGCTTGGGCAGCACCTACCGTGCGTAACTCAACCGGAGTACCACAATACGCAGCAAGTTCAAATATTCTTGCAACATGCCAATTAGACGGCTCATGCGGGCCTTTCTATATTGACCAGAGAGATGCAGGCTCACATTCATCCATTAGAGAAGGAAACTTCCATTTCCTCATCCCCGTAGGGTCAACAATTCCACCCATGCGCTGGGAAGTTACTATTGTTCCAGTGCCAAACGATGACGATAAAACCATCACCAAAAAGCGTGATTTTAAGATTGAAGACCTTGCCGGAGACGGTGGAGGATCAGCAATTCCTACTGAATTTCCACGCACCAACGTCTCACCAGTTCAATACGATTCAAAGACTGGCGTAGAAACCATTACGTTTGATACTCCTGAGTTTGTTGATAAGCGTGGCGCAAAGCGCGGAACACTGAGCGTAGGTTTCAAAATTTTCACAGGCCTTACAGGACTCTTCCCTGGAAACAGACGCGCAGACAAGGTCATTGTTCGCGGATATCAAGGAGACACCTTAGTTGTAGACTACGACTCCATCGACCGAGCTTCTCCCGACAAGCGTCGCGGTGCTTCAAAATGGGATCCAAATCAGGACGGTCGAGTCTAAAACTTCTTCGATAATAGAACTTAATAACAGGTTATTGAAAGCAGGCAACGAGAGGATACTAGGCCTCTCAACCCACCCCTGCCCAAAATGATATTAAAATCACAAAGCCACTCATAGCACGTTGCAAGACGCAGTGCCATGGGTGGCTTTTGTGCTTGAACCCAAATTTCCTTCAGTGTTAAACATCAGATTTTCTATCGCTTGACGTGCTCATACTTAACACAAAATTAAATTTTTCTATAAAAACCCACTTTCCAACGTTCTAGGTTGTGGGTTTTTAGGGGGCAGTATTCTTCTTAAAAGTTGTATTTTTATCGGCCATTCGGGGGATATTTTCAGAATGAACCTCTTTATTTCTGGGGATTCGCTGATATTATTAGTCGGAAACCAGTTCTGTCCCCTAAATAGCTGAGTGTCCTGCTCATGTAGGTCTCAAAGAGTATGCACCCTAGTGCACATTCGTATTCTCTAGGTTAGAGGGCGTAACTGGTGACGTATCCCGATTATCCTCACTTAGCATCTTTTTGAGAAGGAAATATACTTATGACTCAAATTTCACGCCGTACCCTGGCTAAGGGTGCAGCATGGGCAGCTCCTGTTGTAGCTGCTTCTGCTGTTGTTCCCGCATACGCGTCTTCTTCAGATAAACCTTATGGTGCTATCTGTGACCTTTTCTTTGGTAGCGGTAACGTTAACGCGCAGCGAACCACTATTGGTCTCTCTGTCATCACACCAAACGGCATGATGAAAAAAGGCGATACTGTTAGCTGGGTATTCGACGCTACAAGCGCTCGTGTTCCTGGTCTTAATTACTCACAGAATGGTCGTTGGTCTCTCTCAGTAACTCCTCCAGAGCGTTCACGCACTGCTGATGGTAAGTTCACTGTTACTCTTACTGCGAATACCGACATCTCCACTAGCGAAGTTAACTGTGTTGCAAGACTCCTTTGGGACAATGGTTCTTCCGCAAACTCATCTAACATTGACCCAGGTAGCCACATTAGCGTTGTTTCCTCTAACGGAACTGAGAGCTACAACGTTGGCGTCACCATTCCTCTCCGTGATGGAAAAGTTAACAACAGCAGGTACAAGCCCGTTATTATCGACGGACCTTGCTACCCAACCGTTAAGTTCTCTTACTTGGGTAATTCAACTCGCCTTAACCGTGATACCAAGGTTATCTTCAACGGTAAGGAATACCTACCTAATAGCGATGATCGTAATAACCAGCCAGTTCTTCGCGGTACTTGCGAAGGTTCTGAAGGTGTTGCAGGAACTCCCCGCTCCGCTGGTGATATCTCTACCGGTGGCTAAAACTTCCTAAAGGTTCTCTTCAAACAGAAGAACAACCATAAGGCAAAGCCCCTTTGACCTATCGGTGATAGGTCAAAGGGGCTTTGTGCTATCCACTCACACAACACCAACGCACATTTTCTGTATCACGACATAAAAATGTGGTGTCAGCTTCTACAGAAGCTAACACCACATCATCAAGAAAAGGGCACTTTTCTACAAGCTCTATACGAAAAAAACAGAGCCGCCATTGTCTTAAAGAGAACGAGCTAGAATAGCCTGCTTCACCTCAGCAATAGCCCTCGTAATCTGAATACCGCGAGGACACGCATCAGTACAGTTAAACGTCGTACGACAACGCCACACGCCCTCTTTATCATTGAGAATCTCAAGACGCATATCACCAGCATCATCACGAGAATCAAAAATAAAACGGTGAGCATTCACAATAGCTGACGGGCCAAAATACTGGCCGTCCGTCCAGAACACAGGGCAGGACGTCGTACACGCTGCACACAAGATGCACTTTGTTGTGTCGTCAAAACGTTCACGATCTTCAACAGACTGATAGCGTTCACGCTCTGGCTCATGCCCCTCATTCATCAAGAACGGCATAATCTCACGATACGACTGGAAGAACGGTTCCATGTCCACGATAAGGTCTTTTTCGCAAGGCAAACCTTTAATAGCCTCAATCGTAATCGGCTGAGAAATATCTAAATCCTTCAGCAAGGTTTTACACGCCAAACGATTTCTACCATTAATACGCATAGCATCAGAACCACAAATACCGTGAGCACATGAACGGCGGAACGATAACGAACCATCAATCTCCCACTTAATCTTGTGCAAGATATCAAGCACCCTATCGGTACCATACATTGTCACCTTGAATTCGTCCCAATGCGCTTGATCCGAAACTTCAGGATTATAACGACGAATTCTAACCGTCACATCATAGGTTTTAATACCTTGGGAGCCACCTTGCTCCGAGGCGATAGCAACCTTAGATTCTGGTTCGCGTGCTTCAAAATCAGACATTTTAGTACTTACGTTCCTTCGGCTCATAACGGGTAAAGACAACAGGCTTCGTACCAAAACGAAGACCGCGAATACCCTCGAACTCTGAGTTTTCGTCTCGATATACCATCGAATGTTTCATAAAGTTCACGTCATCACGATCCGGATAATCTTCACGGAAGTGACCGCCACGAGACTCCTGACGATGGAAAGCAGCAACAGACATCACCTTAGCGAGCTCAAGTAAGAATCCCAGTTCGACGGCCTCCAACAAATCAAGGTTGAAGCGCTTACCTTTGTCTTGAATAGAAATACGCTGATAACGTTCTTCTAATTCTGCAATCTTTGAAAGAGCGTTACGAATCGTATCGGCCGTGCGGAACACCTGCATATCGGCGTCCATCACATCTTGTAGTTCTTTACGGATGACACCAACTTTTTCGGTTCCCTCACCATCACGTAGAGACGTCAAAAGTTCTAAAGTGCGGTTTGCGGCGTCCTCAGGGATAGGTAAGAACTCTGCAGAAGCAGCGTACTCTGCCGCTTTAATGCCAGCACGTTTACCAAAAACGTTAATATCAAGCAGAGAGTTCGTGCCCAAACGGTTAGAACCGTGCACAGATACGCACGCAACCTCGCCAGCGGCGTAAAGACCGGGGATAGTGTTCTCCGAATCTGCAAACACTTCTGTTTCGATGTTGGTGGGAATACCGCCCATTGCATAGTGTGCAGTGGGGAACACCGGAACAGGTTCGGTGTACGGTTCAACGCCTAGATAGGTGCGAGCGAACTCCGTGATGTCGGGAAGTTTCGCATCAATGTGGGCTGGTTCGAGGTGGGTCAAGTCTAGAAGAACATAATCCTTGTTCGGTCCACAACCGCGACCTTCACGCACCTCGTTTGCCATAGAACGCGCCACAATATCACGTGGGGCAAGGTCTTTGATGGTCGGGGCGTAGCGCTCCATGAAACGCTCACCGTCAGAGTTACGAAGAATACCACCCTCACCGCGAGCAGCTTCAGAGACGAGAATGCCTAGTCCGGCAAGACCCGTTGGGTGGAACTGCACAAACTCCATGTCTTCTAGCGGAATACCGTTACGTAGAGCAATCGCCATGCCGTCACCGGTGAGAGTATGCGCATTCGATGTCGTTTTAAAGATTTTTCCACAACCACCCGAGGCAAAAATAATGGACTTTGCTTGGAATACGTGCACATCGCCAGAAGCAAGGTCGTAGCTGACCACGCCGGCGGGGCGACGCTGTCCCTTTTCATCTTCTACCATGATGAGGTCAAGGACGTAGTATTCGTTATAGAACTCCACATTATGTTTTACGCAGTTCTGGTAGAGCGTCTGAAGAATCATGTGTCCGGTACGGTCCGCCGCATAACATGCTCGACGCACTGGTGCTTTACCGTGGTCGCGAGTGTGTCCGCCAAAACGACGTTGGTCAATACGTCCAGCGGGGGTACGGTTGAAGGGCAAACCCATTTTCTCTAGATCAAGAACAGCGTCAATTGCTTCTTTAGCCATGACTTCGGCGGCGTCTTGATCGACGAGGTAGTCGCCACCTTTGATGGTGTCAAAGGTGTGCCATTCCCAGTTGTCTTCTTCGACGTTGGCGAGGGCCGCGCACATGCCACCTTGAGCGGCTCCTGTATGGGAACGAGTTGGGTACAATTTGGTCAAAACGGCGGTTCGAGCGCGAGTGCCGGCTTCAATGGCGGCACGCATGCCAGCTCCACCAGCACCGATAATAACGACATCGTACTTATGTACCTGCATGTGAAAATGCTCTTTTCTAAAATCTAGTAGTAGGTTCAGCTATTTATGGGGCGGTACAGAAAGAAGGTAATAGTTCTGGTGCCGCACCAGTTGGGCATGGGTCAAACGTGAAGATTACGAGAGTTCCAATCAGAAGAACAAAAGCGCCAGAACAGAACAACGCTAGTTTTAGGGTCAGGCGGGTGCTGTCTTTTTCTGCATAGTCCATGATGATGGTTCTAATACCGTTCATGCCGTGCAACATTGCAAGCCATAACAGGAGTAGATCCCATACTTGCCAGAAAGGTTGAGCTAATTTGCCACCAACGAAACCAAAGTCAATACGGTGAACGCCTTCACCCATCATGAGGTTGACGAAGAGGTGTCCAAAGATAAGGACAACGAGAATAACACCTGAGATGCGCATGAAAAGCCATGCGAACATTTCAAAGTTATTGCGTTTTGAGCTAGAGCGGTTGTATTTGACTCCGTTAACGGTGTTGTCTTTGCTTCTCGGAGCAGAAATTTTGATTTTCTGTGGTGAAACAGCCATGATGCGTTAGCCTCCGAAAGTGTTAATCATGTGGCGGATGAGGAAAGGAACCATAACAACGGCCCAGAGAAGGAGGACTCCCCAAAGCATTGTTTTATGGTTTTTTGCGCCATCTTTCCAAAAGTCAATCAGGATAATGCGAATACCGTTAAAGGCGTGGTAGACGATAGCTCCCACAAGTCCTGCTTCACTTAGCCCCATGATGGGATTTTTATAAAGCTCCATCACGGAGTTATAGGATTCGGGGGAAACTCGAATAAGAGCGGTATCTAAGACGTGGACAAGAAGAAAAAAGAAAATAGCGATACCGGTGATGCGGTGAGCTACCCAAGACCACATGCCTTCACGGCCGCGGTACAAGGTTCCTCGTGAATTATTCGGCACTGAATAACCTCCTGCAAGCTGTTCGTGGCTGTGACCTTGTTTTGGCTCATCAAACAAGCGATGTCTACCATCGAATAGCTAATTAATGTGTGTTCATCTAGTCACACACAGTACCAGTTCACTTACGGTTTTATTGACAGTTAGTTGATAAAAAACCGGCTTATTTTAGCGTAATTAGCACAAATTTTTATGTCGATATTCAACTTTTCCGCGAGAACAAGGGAAATCCTCATCACATTGGACGTAAAAAGTGACCAGCAATAGTTAGACATCTCAAAAAATTTTCAGAATTATGACGTAAAAATTCGCTATTCTTAGAGGTGATGAGAACACCACTAGATAAGTTTTACCCGCTCATTCCGGCCGGTGGGGTAGGGTCCCGCCTATGGCCATTATCGCGGGCACACGCACCTAAGTTTTTACTAGACCTTACCGGTAACGGATCTTCACTTCTACGCCAAACCTACGACAGGCTCAGCGGACTCACCCAAAGCTCAGTGATGATTGTGACCGGAGAATCGCACGCTCAAGCAGTACGCGAACAAGTTCGTGAACTCAACGACACTGACTTCGTCCTTGAACCCTCCCCCAAAGACTCGGCGGCAGCTATCGGATTAGCTTGCGCTATCCTCTATAAAAGAGATCGAGAAGCTATTGTTGGCTCTTTCGCTGCTGACCACGTCATCACACCGGTTGGGGAATTCCAAAAAGTGGTCAAAGAAGCGGTAGAAACTGCAGCTACCGGAAAAATCGTGACTATTGGTATCACCCCTACCGAACCATCCACAGCTTTTGGATATATCAAAGCAAAGTCTTCGCTCGGTATCGATAATGCCCCCTCAGCTCTAGCCGTAGAGTCGTTTGTCGAAAAACCTGACGCAGCAACAGCAGCAGACTATGTGAACTCCGGAGAATACACCTGGAATGCAGGAATGTTTGTCGCACCAGCAGAACTGATGCTCAAACACCTCAAAGAAAACGAACCAGAACTATACGCCGGAATTAACGCCATCGCAGAAGATTGGGACACCCCACAACAGCACCAAACTCTTCAAAAAGTGTGGGAGACTCTCCCCAAAACGGCTATCGACTACGCTGTTGCAGAACCAGCAGCAGCCGCAGGAGATGTCGCCATGGTGCCAGGCTCCTTTACATGGGACGACGTGGGAGACTTCGACGCAGTCACCCGCCTGAACCAAGAGAAAACAGGTGAAAAGCTCACCGTATTAGGCGAAAAGAGCAATGTTCTCAACCAAGATTCCTCGGGGCTTATTGTCACCCATGCGGAACGCAAAATTGCTGTTATCGGTATTGAAAACCTCGTCGTAGTTGACACTCCCGATGCCTTACTCATTACGACACGAGATAAAGCTCAAGCAGTGAAAAACACTGTTGCAGACATTAAGGAGCTCAACCTCAACGAGCTGCTCTAAAAAAGAAACTCAACAGAGTAAAGCCTGTCTTATCGCAACAACGATAAGACAGGCTTTACTGTATCCGCCAGACCTACCAGCTAGAACCTAATCATGACTCGTATCTAACGGAACCGTCCTAAGACAACGCCAAGTCCCTTGAACATGCTCACAGATTTGAAGATGATCTACGACAAAACGTTCAGCAGTAGAAGGTAACGACGCAAAATATTGCAAAGAATCCGTTAGCGCTCTCTGCCCCAAACGATTCGATACGCTCAGATGCGGAACATACGCAAAAGGAGAGCTAGACTCCCCTACCGCATCAATACACCGCTGACGTAAAGTCATCAAGTCTGTCGCGCCCTCTAGCACGGGCAGATAACTCACCTCAGATAACGGCATGAAGCTCTCAATAGCCCCCATAGACACGCTAAAAGAGTATTGCCCATATAAGGCCTTCACCAAGGATGAGAGCACCATATCTTTCGTCGAAGGAGTAGGCTCATATAAAAAAATTGTTAGATGACTCGTCTGCACAGATTCAGACACACCATGAGCACCCTGCCAGCACCGGACAAGACGAGATAACTCGCCTTGTACCGGCGCAATAACGCTCAAATGCCGGTCAAGCTCTAAAGCTCGCACAGCAGAAGACGATAAAGACATCAAAGGGCTCTTCAGCTAAAGCGTCGTCGCACCCATGAAGCCCACACGCTCGTAGACATTCTGCAACGTCACAGACGCAATTTCGCGAGCGCGTTGCGCACCGACAGCCAAGAGTTTATCGAGTTCGGCTGGGTCGTCGAGCAGTTCCAGAGAACGTTCACGGATAGGCGCTAGGGTTTGTACGAGAATTTCAGCGAGGTCGACTTTGAGGTGCCCGTACATTTTGCCGTCGTATTCTTCGACGATGTTTTCGATAGGGCGTCCGGTGATTGCTGAATAGATGGCAAGGAGGTTTGATACGCCCGGTTTGTCGGCTCGGTCGAAGGCGATGGTTGATCCGTCGTCAGTTACCGCAGACTTAATTTTTTTGGCGGTTTTCTTCGGGTCGTCGAGCAACCAGATAATGCCTTTATCGTTTTGGGCAGATTTGCTCATCTTGGAGGTGGGATCTTGCAGGTCATAGATTTTTGCGCTTTCGCGGAACTCTAATGGTTCTGGCAGGAGAAAGGTGGTGCCAAAGCGAGAGTTAAAGCGTTGTGCGATAGTGCGCGTAAGTTCTAGGTGCTGACGTTGGTCTTCGCCTACTGGGACACGGTCTGCTTGGTAAAGCAGGATGTCTGCTGCCATGAGCATGGGGTAGGTGAAGAGTCCGACGGTAGTGTTCTCGGAGCCTTGTTTGCTGGATTTGTCTTTGAATTGGGTCATGCGGGCGGCTTCACCGTAGCCGGTAATACAGTTGAGGACCCATGCGAGTTGTGCATGTTCAGGTACGTGAGATTGCACGAAAAGAGGTGTTTTTTGTGGGTCAATTCCGGCAGCAATATATTGTGCGGCAATGGTTCGGGTACGTTCACGAAGAACGTTTGGGTCTTGACGTACGGTGATAGCGTGCATGTCGGGGATGAAGAAGAGACATTCATTGTCTTCTTGCATTTGCACCCAGTTTTCTACTGCGCCGAGGTAGTTTCCTAGGTGTAAAGAGTCGGATGATGGTTGGGCGCCGGAGAAAGCGCGTGGTTTTCCTTTGGACGCGTTGGGGATGAGTGCGCGGTCTATGGTGTTGGTGGTTTCTTCTGCCACGGTGTGTCCTTCAATGGGTTGGCGTGTTGTGACGGGGTCTTGACCATGAGGGTATCAAAGTCCTCGAAGGTGTTAAGATTTTTGACTCGTGTGCTACGCGAATTGGTAGTCGACGACTAGAGGTGCGTGGTCGCTAAAACGCTGGTCGTAGGATGCTGCACGGTCAACAACTGAGCTGATAGCGCGTTGTGCCATGGCGGGTGTTGCCATCTGGTAGTCGATACGCCATCCTGCGTTGTTGTCAAAGGCTTGTCCACGGTAGGACCACCAGGTGTATGGGCCGTCGACGTCTCCAGCAAGCGAACGTGCAACGTCGACGTATCCGCTTTGTCCAAAGAATTTGTCGAAGTAGGCGCGTTCTTCGGGGAGGAATCCTGCTCGTTTTTGGTTTGCTTTCCAGTTTTTGAGGTCTCGTTCTGTGTGGCAGACGTTGAGGTCTCCCACAACGACAACGTTTTCGCTGTGTTGAGCAAGTTCGGGAAGACGCACAAGCATACGTTCGAGGAAACGGTATTTGTCGTCTTGTTTGGGTGTGTCTACTTCTCCAGAGTGTACATAGGCGGAGACAACGGTAAGTTGTTCTCCGTTGGGAAGAGTGTAGTCTGCTTCAACCCATCGTCCAGAGTGTTCGAAGTATTCTTCGCCGATGTGTGATCGGGTATTAGTCGGTTCTGCGGCGGGAAGGATGGAGTTCTTATGTGGGGTGCGTGCTGTGGCGATGAGGACTCCGGCGCGTCCTTTGTCGGCAGCTTCTGAGTGGAGGATATGCCAGTTTTCTTCGTTAAGTAGTTCTCGTACGATTTTGTCGGGGGCACGTACTTCTTGTAGGCAGAGGATGTCGACGTCACGTTCGTTGAGCCAGCTTTCCATGTCTTTACGGTATGCGGCGCGGATGCCGTTCACATTGACGCTGGCAATACGTAGGGTTTTAGGTGTTCTTGTCATGGGGTGATTAGTCTCTTTCTGCGTTGTTCTGCCCTTGGGCTTCTTTAATCATGCTCATGCCGTTAGAAGCTGTGGTGTTGATGGTGTCTAGTGCTCGTTCAATCATGGCAGGTGCATCTTGATTATCTGAGTGGAGGTGTTCTGCAATGACTTTTGATTGTACGAGAACGATTTGGAAGCTGTGAGATAGTTTGTCGTCGAGCATGGCGTCTTCTTCTGCTCGACGTGCTTGGAGGAAGAGTTCTTGATTTTTTTGGGTGGTGCGAGCTTGTTGTGTCACGATGATGGCGAGGTATCCGGCAACCCCTAGCCATGCCAGCAGAATACCTGCGACAATCCATCCGAGCACAGATTCTTCGTGCGAGGCTTGGTAGATGGCGAGAATACAGAGGACGAGGAGGATACCTCCCCCAATACTTGCCCCGATGAGAGCTTTTGAAAGTGTTTGGGTACGTGTTGTTGTGTCTGAACCGGAAGATTGCATACTTATCATTATGCCAGTGTGATAACGTCCAAGCACGATAGTGGGGAGCTTGGCTTTCCTCATAGTTTTTATGGTGGTTAAAACGGTTGAGGAGTATATGCCGTTTATTGTGTGCGGTTATTGCCTGATACGTTATTGTCTGGTTGAGGAAGAAAAAACTCAAGAATTGTACTTTAACCAGATAGTATGAAGCTATGACTAGCGAAGACTCAATGACGATGGCCGCGACAGCACAGACTTCTGCATCTTTCGAGTTGCCCCCAAATAATCCACCAAAATATCTTCGTTTAGCGCATTATTTGTGTACAACATATATTGATCAGGGCACGCCCCATACTCTTTTGCCGACAGAAAGAGAACTTCAGGAGCGTTTTAGTATTAGTCGAGATACGGTTCGGCGTGCTATTGCGACGTTGCAACGTCGAGGGTTGGTGTATAACATTCAGGGGTCTGGCACATATGTTGCAGACCGCTATTTGCATGCGAAGGAACCGCGCCTGATTTCGTACACCGAAGATATGGATATTCGTGGGCAGAAGCCTGATACCTCGACGTTGAGATGTCACCCGATGGGTGCAGACGCTCAGACAGCAAAGAACCTTGAGATTCCAATAGGAACAACGGTGATTGAGATTGTAAAGATTCGTCGGGCTGATACTGAACCGATGTGCTATGAAAAAGCTCATTTTCTTCAGGAAGTTTTCACTCATATGGAGCCTGAAACACATGGTTCTTTGGACGAACAACTCTCGCGTAGTGGTTATCGTATTGAAAAGGCCACGCATCGTGTCAGTGCCACACTTGTGGCAGGAGAAGAAGCTCAAGCCCTTGACATCCCTTCTGGTTCTGCGGCGTTGAGGGTGGAGAAGATTGGTTATACCGATCGCGGTATTGCGGTAGAGAGCACGGTGTGTTTGTACCGTGCTGATAGGTATGACTATGAGTTTAGGCTTTCACGTTCTGGTAGATAGGTACGACCTTTGAGGGTGTTGTAACCTTGGGCTAGTTTAACGTTGATGGCGGTTGCCTCATCTATTGAGTATCCAGATGAGGCAACCGCCATCTTTTTCTTGTATGAGCTCGTTATAGAGATGGTGAGGGGCTAGGACACCGTTCTTTCTGCGGTATCGACAACGTTCACGAGGAGCATGGCGCGGGTCATGGGACCAACACCGCCGGGGTTTGGGGAGACCCAGCTAGCTTTAGCTCCAGCTTCTGGGCTGATATCTCCGCTAAGACGGTATTTTTCGGTGTCTTCGTCGAAGATGCGAGAGACTCCTACGTCAAAGACTACGGCGCCAGGGCGCACTTGATGTTCTTTGATGATGTGGGAGACTCCAACCGCGGCGATAATAATATCTGCGCTATGGAGAATTTCGTCGAGGTTTTGTGTTCCGGTATGAACGAGAGTTACCGTGGCGTTGATTTCACGGCGAGTGAGCAAGAGTCCAAGCGGACGCCCCACAGTAATTCCTCTACCGAGCACGACGACGTGTTTACCTGCCCATTCGATGCCGTGACGGCGACCTAACTCAACAATGCCGTGTGGGGTGCATGGTAGTGGGGAGTTAAGGGGCTCGTTGACGTTGAGGACGAGCTTGCCAAGGTTTGTGGGGTGCAAGCCATCGGCGTCTTTTTCGGGAGCAATTTTTTCAAGGATACGGTTGGTATCTAGGTGCTCAGGCAGAGGTAGTTGAACAATGTATCCAGTACATTCTGGGTTGTTGTTGAGTTCGTCTAGAACTGCTTCTAGCTCTTCTTGAGTGGTTTCAGCGGGGAGGTCACGTCGTATGGAAGCGATACCAACTTCTTGGCAGTCTTTGTGCTTACCTCCAACATAGGAGCGAGATGCGGGGTCGTCTCCAACCAGCACTGTTCCTAAACCGGGGGTGATGCCTTGTTTTTTGAGGGCCTCTACTCGCTGTGCTAGTTCTTTTTTGATGGCTTGTGCGGTTGCTTTTCCGTCAAGTATTTGTGTCATTACCACTCCTGAATACCGTCGTAGAGGGGGAATTTTTCGCACAGTGCGGTGACTCTCTGTTGCAGGGCTTTAACGTCTGCACCAGGTTTGAGGGTTTCAGCGATGATGTCAGCAACTTCAGCAAAGGCGTTTTCGTCGAAGCCTCGGGTTGCGAGGGCTGGGGTGCCGATACGTAGCCCAGAGGTAACCATGGGTGGGCGAGGATCGTTGGGCACAGCGTTACGGTTGACGGTGATTCCGACTTCATGGAGGAGGTCTTCTGCTTCTTTGCCGTTGAGTGCTGAATTGACGAGGCTGACGAGCACAAGGTGAACGTCTGTTCCTCCAGAGATGAGGCAGACTCCAGCTTCTGCAACGTCGGGTTGGCTCAAGCGTTCAGCAAGGATTTTGGCTCCTGCGAGAGTGCGTTTTTGACGGTCTTTGAATTCTTCGCTTGCAGCAATTTTGAAGGCTGTTGCTTTGGCAGCAATGACATGCATGAGAGGGCCGCCTTGTTGTCCGGGGAATACGGCGGAATCAATTTTTTTCTTGAGTTCTTCCGTGCAGAGGATAAATCCGGAGCGGGGTCCGCCAATGGTTTTGTGAACGGTCGACGAGACCACGTGTGCGTAGGGTACGGGATTGGGGTGAACTCCTGCAGCGACGAGACCAGCAAAGTGTGCCATGTCGACCCAGAGGTATGCTCCTACTTCATCCGCAATTTCTCGGAATGTGGCAAAGTCCAGGTGACGGGTGTATGCGGACCATCCAGCAATAATGACTTGTGGTTTTTCGGTGTGTGCTAGTTCGCGTACTTGGCCCATATCGACGCGTCCGGTTTCTTCGTCAACACCGTAGGCGACGACGTCGTAGAGTTTTCCGGAGACGTTGAGTTTCATTCCGTGGGTGAGGTGTCCTCCGTGTGCGAGGGAAAGACCCATAATTTTGTCGCCAGGGTTAAGTAGTGCGTGCATGACGGCGTTGTTTGCTTGGGCGCCAGCATGTGGTTGGACGTTAGCGTGTTCTGCTCCGAAGAGTTTTTTAGCTCGTTCGATGGCAAGGGTTTCGACGATGTCAACGTATTCACAACCGCCGTAGTATCGACGGGATGGGTATCCTTCAGCGTATTTATTGGTTAGTACGGAACCTTGAGCTTCGAGAACTGCACGTGGCGCAAAGTTCTCTGAGGCAATCATTTCGAGGGTATTTTGTTGGCGTTGCTGTTCTTGGGCGATAGCTTCAGCAACTTCTGGGTCTACTTGGGATAGTGGGAGGTTAGTAACCTGTTCGGTTTGGGACATGAGGTGTTCCTTCCAAGAGGGAAGCTCGGTACAGGGCGTAAGTAGTTTTGTTCGTGGGTGGTTTCCCTGTGCGAATATTGACTACTCATCTAGTGTATTAGTGTTACCCACGCTACGTACATGTGTTACTTCAGCTAAGTTGTTGTTCATCGTAATATTTTTGATATTTCTATCACAACACTTCATGGTGCTACATGACTCTTGACCTAGCTCAATAGTAGACAGCGCGTATATTTTTCGACAGTTTCTACAGTTTTACTAACTTTATTTTAATAATCACTCAAGTTTTGAGTTTTTCGTTTTTAACTCACAAGAAGGATTTATCCACATTATAAGAAGGTGTCTCATGTAGGTCTGAGAATTTCGAGAACCTTAATTTTTAACAGCTCACTTATAATTTTATTGTTTCATCTAGTCAGGGTAATGTGGCCAGTTTCAGTAAAAACTTTTATTGATAAAAATATGTTTAAACAAGAAATAATCATCTCAAAAATTGCACTAATTATATCCATTTTTAAACAACTTCATGGTATAAAAATTAACCGTACTTTATATGCTAAAGTATTAGGCTTGTAAGGATACATACTTTATTTATGCGCTCACGCATCTTCATACCAGTAAACAAACTCACCTACGGAGACAGAGCGGAAGGGTACAAATGGGGAACGCTCAATCTCGACGCGAAGCACGAGAAGCACAACGCAGAAAAAACATGCGCAAATGGACCGCAGTCGGAGGCGCAACAGCCATCCTACTAAGCGGCGGAATGCTCGCATATTACCTCAAAGGTAACAACACAGAAGACAAGGTAGTTAACGCACAATCCGTACCTACCTCCTGCGCAACTACTCAACGCGTCACCATTGAAACCACACCCATTATGGCGCAGGTCCTCCACAAAATCCCCGTCAATCCAGAAGACTGCATCGTCTTATCTGTTAGCCACGACACTTCCGTCGCTGACGTTGCAAGTCAAATTATTGCAGGAAAATCTGCACCAAACCTCTGGTTACCTGCATCATCGACACAAGCACAACTTGCCCTCGCAGGAAAAAGCGAGCTAGTGACTAAAGCCGAATCCCTCGCAAAAACCCCTAGCGTCATTGTCACCAAATCTTCAGATAAATACCCATCGTGGAACGAAGCGCTCAGCGATGTAACCGCCGTACACGTAGGCGATCCCAGCGTAGAACCTAGCTCGTTTATGGCCATCATCAACGCTACAGAAGAAAGCGCTAACGGTAAAACAAGCAAACAGTCATTGGCAAGCAACCTCGGCTCACGCGCACAAACTATCGGAGTTGAAGCAGCAGCAGAAAACGCTCAAGAACTCCTCTCAGGTGTAGAACATGACACCTACCGTTCAGCTATCGTCGGAGAAAATGACTACGTCTCGTACCTTAAAGAACACTCCGATTCCAAGCTCACCGCGTATGTTCCAGCAACTGGCAGTGGCGAATTAGACTATCCGCTCTATCAGCCAGCGTCTAGCGGTACAGAAGCCAATAAAACCATCGCACAAGCAGCCGATAAAATCACCAACTTCATCTCCTCTGAAGACGGCAAAAAGGCTCTCGCCGAAACAGGTCTACGCAATGCACAAGGCGAACCACTCGAAAAAGATTCCATCGGAAAGTTCACCAACCTGACCGGAGCAAAACCAGAAGTTCTCGCAGAAGCCTGGTCTACATACTCCCTTCAAGCAGCACCGTTGAACGCTCTCGTTGCGGTTGACGTCTCTGGCTCCATGGGATACAAAATTGAAGGTACCGACCAAACCCGTATGGACATTGCCGTCAACTCCATCCTTGCCGGATACAAACTCTTCCCCGCACGAGATTCCATGGGATTGTGGAGTTTCTCTAGCAACATGAGCCAAGACGCCCAAGGAAATACCGTCGATTACAAGAGCCTTGCTCCTATCCGCCACATGAGTGACGAAACCGACGGCCGTTCACAACGCAACCTTCTCCTTGAAGCAGGTTCTTCTCTCAAGCCTATCCCAGATAACTACACTGGACTCAACGACACCATTCTTGCGGCATTCCAGAATGTTAAAAAGGAATATAAAGTCGGCGCAGCAAACACCGTCATCATCATGACCGACGGTGAAAACCACGATGATAATTCCATCAGCACCGAAGACCTTATTAAGACCATCCAGTCTCAACAAGATCCAGAAGCTCCGATTTATATCATCCTTATCGGCATTTCAGCTGATGCAGATATGCAAGCGCTCCAAGAAATTGCGTCCCAAACCGGTGGACAGGCATTCCCCGCAAACTCTGCAGAAGATATCCAACTTATCTTCGCAGAAGCGTTCTCTTTCTCTAGCCAAGAGAAACAGGCACTAGCACATGCTGGAGCCGAAGAAGCGCAAGCACACCACCAAGAGACAGCAACCGAAAACCAATAAATACTAGGTTTTCCAAACTCAACTAAGAGGGGTGTGGTTCAGAAAATATTTTCTGAACCATACCCCTCTTAGTATCTCTCCCTTATCAGAGAACAGATTCTCTGAAATTATTCTTCTTAATGGAAGAAATGACGGCTGCCAGTGAAGTACATTGTCACACCAGCAGATTCAGCGGCAGCAATGACTTCTTCATCACGAATAGAGCCACCAGGCTGAACAACCGCACGAACACCAGCGTCTATGAGCACCTGTAGACCATCAGCGAAAGGGAAAAAGGCGTCAGAGGCAGCAACTGAACCGCGAGCGCGTTCAGCATTATCGGCAAGAGTGTTAGCGCGTTCAACCGAAAGTTTACAAGAATCTACACGGTTTACCTGCCCCATGCCAATACCGACAGCAGCACCTTGATGAGCTAGAAGGATAGCATTTGATTTTGCAGAACGTAGGGCACGCCAAGCAAAGCTCAAATCTTTGAGGGTTTGTTCATCGGCAGGTTGACCGGCAACGAGAGTCCACGCGGTAGGCGTATCACCCTCAGCTTGTAACTGGTCTGCATCTTGGAATAATGCGCCACCAGAAATTTGACGGTATTCGATGGTGCTTCGCGTATAGTTCTGAGGCAGTTCGAGAATACGTAGGTTCTTCTTAGACCGTAAAATCTCTAAAGCATCTGCACTATAGGACGGTGCAACAATTACTTCGGTAAAAATGTTTTTGATGTTCTGCGCCATCTGTGCGGTCACTTCGCGGTTTGCTGCAATAACACCGCCATAGGCAGACACCGGGTCACAGGCGTGAGCGTTCATATGAGCTTGTGCAATAGGGTCTTCAGCTTGTGGTGGTGCAATTGCCACGCCACAAGGATTATTGTGTTTAATAATAGCTACTGCGGGTTCATCGAAATCATAGGCGGTGCGTAGAGCGGCGTCAGCATCAACGTAGTTGTTATAGCTCATTGCTTTACCGCCGAGTTGTTCAGCTTGGGCAATGCCGGGGGCGCTAGCGGGGTCGACGTAAAGAGCTCCTTGCTGGTGAGGGTTCTCTCCATAGCGTAAAGATTCTGAACGTTCAAAGGATAGTCCCGCAAAAGGTGGCCAGTATTGGGCGTTCTCAGATCCTTCTAGCTGGGCGGCTGTCCATGTTGCTACAGCGGTATCGTAAGTGGCGGTATGTGCAAAAGCAGCTGAGGCAAGACGGCGACGTTCAGCTAAAGTAAATCCACCGTTTTGGGCTGCGTTAATGACGTCATCATAGCGTTGGGGGTCGACGACAACAGCTACTGAATGATGGTTTTTTGCGGCTGCACGCACCATGGAAGGACCACCAATATCGATTTTTTCGATAATAGCATCGTGGTCAGCGCCAGAAGCAACGGTTTGCGCAAAAGGGTAAAGGTTAACGATAACAACGTCAAAAGGTTCGATGCTCAGCTCTTCTAGAGTTTGTCGGTGTTCTTCTTTCCGACGGTCAGCTAGAATACCTGCGTGAATCCTCGGGTGAAGAGTTTTGACGCGACCTTCAAGACATTCGGGAAACTCGGTGATATCAGATACTTCTGTTACTGGTACGCCAGCAGAAGCAATCGTCGCTGCGGTAGAACCTGTTGAAATGAGTGATACACCGGCTTGGTGTAGTTCGCGTGCAAGGTCTTCTAATCCAGTTTTGTCGTAGACAGAGATGAGCGCACGTTTGATGGGGACACGGTCTAGCTGAGTAAGGCTCACAAATACTCCAATTTTTTGTCTGGGTAAAAGGTGTTATTTTGAGCCGTTTTCAGCCCCGGCCCACGGGCTAGATACCAGTGATGAGGTATCTACATCTGTGGCACCGGCGCTTATAAAAGCGGGGGTGTATGTTCTTCAGGAGTGGTTTTCTCCGTGGCATTCTGCGAAGAACGTAGAGTGTGGCTTATCTGTTCAAGAGTGTTCACAAGTAATTCCCGCTCTTTGACTTTGATACGCTCGTGGAGGGTTTCTTCGGTGTCTGTATCTTCCACAAGGACAGGAGCTTGAGCAAGGATAGTTCCGGTATCCACCCCTGCATCAACTAAATGAACCGTCATTCCAGTGACTTTAACCCCATAGGCGAGGGCGTCGCGTACCCCGTGTGCTCCGGGGAAAGAGGGTAAGAGAGCAGGGTGGGTATTGATGATACGTCCGGCGAATCGTTCAACAAGTTGTTTGTCCACGATGCGCATGAAGCCAGCGAAGACGATACGATCAGGGTTATATCGGGTGAGGTGTTCTTCAAGGGCGCGGTTCCATTGCTCGCGAGAAGAATAATGATGTGGTTCGCACAGGAACGTTTCAATACCGTTCTCTTGGGCTCGTGCGATACCACGGCACGGTTTATCTGCACCGACAGCAAGAATATCCACCGTGAGGGTGCCTGCCGAAACAGCATCTATGATGGACTGTAAGTTTGTCCCTGACCCAGAGACCATCACCACAATACGCATGGTTCACAGTGTACCCCACCTTGTGGCGAAGCTAATAGTTCAATTATTTATATGACTTAAAGTATTTTGCGCATGAGAGAGCAGGCGCGAGGAATCCCTCAAATCTCTCAGAGCAGGTATCCTAGAGAGTATGTCTGTACAGCCTATGCTTCCTGAGAATGAGTCCTCCCCCATGGTTCAAGACGCAAAGCAGCGTCTTGACGTCTGTCATCGTTTGAGCATTGCTTTTGGCCTTTTAGGGTTTGTGTTCTCCTCGTATAGCGGGTGGTGGCTTATTGCAGCAGTGTCTTTTCAGTTAGGGATGATTGTCAGCGCTGTTTGGGGCATGACGTATATTGCTCGGGCACGTGCGTCCTCAGGCATGTATGTGACGTTCACATTCTTTATGGTGATTGCGTTAGTGCTCATGTTTAGCACCGCAATACAAATAATTTTTATGGACCAAACAAACCAGTTTGCAGATTGTACCCGTCATGCTCTGACTATTGTCCGGCAGGAGCAGTGTAAAGCTGATTTAGAAGATAATCTTTTAGGGTCCTTACTCAAATAAAGCCGATAGGGGCAGTTATACCGGGAGTTATAGGGGTACTGGTAGCAGTACTCATGGTGGTGGTTGTAGAGCGATTAGACTGGGACAAACAACCCCCACAATAAACTTCAAGATAAAACCTCAAGGTATTGTCTTCAAGCACATTTGATGATGCTCTAGATACATCCCATCAGCTCAATTATTTAAGTGAGGTTTTCTCACACCCTCAAAACGCCAAAAGCTCTGTGCCCCGAAAAGCGTTAAGAGTCATCAGACTGCGACGAAGAACGACGTCGAGTTTTTGGACGGCGTATGACTCGCCCATGTTTAAAGTGAGTGAGGGTTTTCCCTTCAGAAGAATCCTTATCTCCAGTTACCTGATCGGCTGCAGTATCATTTTTTTGTTTCGATACGTCATCTTCAGTTGACGAAGCCTCTGCCTGAGCCTCGAGGTTTTCCTCTTCGATATCAGAAAACAATCGTAAGTTTTGGGCTACGACAGATTCAAAATCAGCAGTTTTTTGCTCCTCCTTTTGAGCCACCTCAGATAGCGTCATATCCGATAACGGTTCATCAGAGTCTTCTAAGAGACGACGCACAGCCTCGGAAGAAGGCTTATTGGTTTCATCATGCTGTTCTTCAACTTCTGCGATAGCAGAATTCTGACGAGAGTTTCGACGTTGCGCTTTTTTCTGCTCGCGGGCAAGACGTTTACGACGACGGCGCTCTTCACGGTCATTCTTTAGATCAGAAAAACGCTCAAGCTCAGTAATAGCGCCACGATGGAATATAGGGGCCATCACCGATCCCATCATCACGCCACAAGCAATCCAACCGGCAGATAAAGCACCAAATAATAAAGCATCTGGCCCTAAATCAGTAAAACGTCCCATACCAAGAGAACCGCGCGATGCCCAACCGCATAACGCCAAAATGATGCCGGCAGGAATAGAAACAAAGATAGCTAAGGCAAAAGTTGATAGTGGCAAAGAAATCCAGCGGAAAGGAATTTTAAGAGAAAGCCACTCATCAAGATGGTCTTCGCCGGCACGGAAGAACCACCAGCCAGCAACAATACCGCACAGCACAGGAACCGCAATAGCAATATAGCTCCACGGCTCATTGACCGTTGGTAAGGCACCCAGAAGAGGGAAAGCGGGGAGCACACCAGTAGAGTGTTCAAAGAAGTTTACGGAGGTATGTTCTCCCAATGAGAAACCAGCTCCGACACTCCAAGACATCGCCCAAAAAACTACGTTAGGGATAACACCAAGCTGTAAAAAGGTCAAAGCAGTATCGCCGATAGCACCAGCATCAAGCAATTGATAAATTGTGACGACATCGCTCCAATGCCAGAGCAAAGACAAGCTCAGTAATAGCCCTCCACAGCCAATAAACGCAAGAACTGCCACGATTGATGCGCGAAGAACCGTCCAAACATAAGAACCCGCCCAACGTGAGTACTGGCTAAACTGAGCAACCCATTCTGCAGCGTTAACACCGATCATTCTCGCCAAAGAACGAGACTCGTACCAGCCACCAAGAATAAGCCCTGATAAAACGACCCAACACGGTACAAGTGCAGAAGCTACAGGGTACGCTACCGCAGCAGTATCTGTTGTCAAAAGGCTCAAGCCCCCAGCACAGGCACTATAAGTGATAGCTCCGGTTAATGTTGGTATCCAGAATTGTCCCTCACGAGATGCTTGAGCTAAGACTCGTCCTGAACGGAAACATAACCATAAGGGTATCAGCGTTAAACCCAACGGGATAAAGCTCATCGTCCCCTGAATATCGGGGGTGTCTCCATACGGGGCAGAGATGTTCAGATGAAGAGGAACCCCATGGATTAGAAGCCACATTTGGCTAACTAAAACTGCCATAGCGTAGAGGTCACGCTGTTCAAAACCGCCGGTAAACCATACGGCACCCAGTAGTAGCACTACAGCAAAGCAAGAGTAGAAGGCAGTACGAAAGAGTTCGACAACCCCCTGTAGCCAGAGGGGCATCGGTATCGAACGTTGTTGAGGTTTCATCACGTTGGTTTTCATCGTCTTTTATCTTGTCATGAACTCTATTGAACTCTGAAGTTCACACAGCTTTTCTCATCCAAATGAGACATAAACCAAGGATTTTCTTCACCGCGTGCACCCCACTGAACCATACCATGTATGCCGGTCAAGAGGCTAAGCTCATCACAGCCTACGTCTTAAGGTCACGTAAAAGACACAGTGTTTATAGTCCTCGCGCGGCGTTTTCATGCAACGGATTAACGGCAGGGACTCCCCAGCGACGATAAATATCTGCTTTAGAAGAAACTATTTCTAGCTGATGCACTTCAGCGGTAGCAGCCATGAGCCCTTCAAGTGCGGCGGTAGGCAATGGCGTATAAGGGCCTTCTGGTGAGGGGCGTTCTTCAGCACGAATTTGGCGACCGGCCCATGCCAAAGATACGTTCGTATCAACGTCGAGAACCTGCCCGCTAAAACGTTCGAGAAGTTCGTTAACCCACCTCTCTGTTTCAGGGTAGGGGTAAAGCCCTTTAAGTTCGCCTAGGCTAAGTGCTGATATGTACATCACCATATATGAGCGACGGCGAAGAAACGCAACGACCTGCGGATGTGGTGTGGCTTTGCGAATCTCTGCTAGTACATCAGAGTCTAGAAGTAGTCCTCTTATACTCATGCTGCTTGTAAGATACCGTATTCTTGGTTAGGGATACCGTGCGGATTAGGAGAGAGCAAAAAGTTAAGAAACTCAGAACGCTCATGGGAAATACGAGTGTAATCTTGAATGCTTACGGCAGCGTAACCGCCACGAGTTTGAGCAGAAGAAACAGGTTGAATATTGTGCTGAGGGCGAGCGGTGTTGTGCATGATACAACTGCGCTGAATGCGCTTTCCTTTCGAAGTGCTCTTGTCCGTACCAGCCTGCGTACTATGACGCGAATACGAACCGCTTCGTCATCCGAGCCACCCGTGAACATGGGGTTGGCGTTCAACTAAAGTCGGAGCTTATCAGTTGAAACTCTTGAAGCTGAATCCAGAATAACGCAACCACCACAAAAAACAAAGAGCTCAACCCAAAATATTTGAGAGATTTAGGCTACACCAGCTTTGGTGCAAGCTCATCCGGTAACCTAGAACATATATGCACCCTGCCAGCAGAGGATACAACCACCGTGAATGCACCATCAGCTTTCCCCAGAATCCCCGTCAGCGCAGCAAAAATTATCCAGCAAGTAGGACACCGCACCTACCTGCGCGGAAAACAATACATGCAAGAGGGCAAAGTCGCCCGATACTCCTACGACGCCCAAGCACACATCCTGACAGGAACAACCTACGGCGACGCAACAGACCCATACCTCAGCAAAATTGTCTTCCCCGCAGAACAGGTTGAAGGGTCCCTCGCTTTCTCCGCACGATGCACCTGCCCAGTACGCACCGACTGCAAACACTCCGTAGCCATCATGCTCACCGCCATCGAAAGAGCCGAAAAAGTTAGCAAAGCTCAAAGTTCCACTCAACGCGTCACAGACGGACTCAGCGAAGAACAGCTCAAACACCACGGAATCACTACTGCACAAGAGCTAGCAGAACAACAAAAAATGTCGACATGGCGCAGAACACTGTCACAAACACTGGCGCAGCATCACCGGATACCCTACGAAAATAACAGCAATACCATCGCCGCTCTCGACCTCAAAATGCACGTTAACTCCCGCTTCGCACTCGGTAGCGGTCAACACAAAACACCACGTATCACCCTACAAGCACGTCCACTCGTCCAAGGTAAAAACAACCGTTGGATTAAAGACGGCATCAACTGGGAACACTTCCAAAAAGATCACACCGGAAAGACAAGCAGCCACGCCCTCCGGCCCGAACACGAACGATGGTTGCGAGAGTTCTACTCCATCATCAGACCTTGGCAATCAGCGTACACTTCCCACCGCGATTGGGTAACACTTTCTACGGTTAACTCGTCCCTACTATGGAAAGTACTCAAAAAAGCAGAAAAAATAGCACTGCCCATCCTGTTAGAGGGAAAACCCATCACTACGGCGCACACCGAAGAAGCCACGCTAAAAGCAGAACTTCACAGCTACAAAGACGGTCTACGCATCACACCAACACTCACCACAGGAGAAAATGCCTTCCCCGCATACTACTGCCACCCAATAGGCCAGCCCCGCAACGGATTCATTGCCCTCGGGCACAAAGCACAAGAACATTACAAAGCCACAGCACAAGCTGAACATTGGGAAACAACCCTACCTAGCGCCATCAATCCAACACGTCTCAACGACCGATACGCCGCAGCCGACCTCATTTTCATTCCCCTGAAAGAAACACTCAACGGCGCAGCAGAAACCCTTATCCGAGAAGAACATATCGAAATCCCCTCACAAGATATCAATAGTTTCTATCAAGAGTTCTACCCATATCTCACACGCAATATCAGCTTCTGCACCAACGACGCAACGATACAACCACCCCAAGTGCAACAACCAGAGCTAATTCTTCACGTCTACTTCGACAGCGAACAAACACCCCACGCCCACACCCGCTGGGAATGGGAATACCCTAAAGACCCGCTCAAGAACACACGAGATGAAAGCAACCTCGAATACTTCCCAGTACAGAGCACCTTATTAGACATCTATGAACAGCGCGATAAAAACTACGAAAATACAATCCTCGCGCAACTCAAAAATATCTACCCCGCATTACAGCTCACAGAACAACACTTCTACGACTGGGATGTTCAACAACTCACCGAATCTATACTGCCCCAATACCGCAATGTTCGTGGACTCCGCATCCAAACTCACGGACAAGAACCTCAATTCACAGAACTGGACGTTACCCCCGAAATCCAGATGAGAGTTGAACCAAGCGACACCCAAGACTGGTTTGACCTTGGAATTATCGTCACCATTGGTCAATGGACCGTATCATTCTCTACGATCTTTGAGGCACTCAACGCGGGGAAAAAACACATCCTTCTCGGTGATGGCAACTACTATCCCCTCAACCGACCAGAATTTATCAAACTACGTCAACTACTAGCCGAAATAGAAGACTTCTCAGAACCAGACCAACCACTTAGCCTCAACAAACACCAATTAGGGATGTGGGAAGAACTCGAAGATCTTGCCACCACCACACAATCATGCCAAGGATGGCAAGAAAATATTCACAGCCTCCTCAGCGACAAAGACAGTAGCGATAACGTACCGACTCCAGCAACACTCCAAGCACAGCTACGCCCCTACCAAGAAGAAGGCTACCAATGGCTCTACTTCCTGTGGAAACACCGCCTTGGAGCCGTCCTCGGTGATGACATGGGGCTTGGTAAAACACTACAAACTATTTCCATGATGCTCAAAGCCTATGAACAATGGGTCGAAGAGCTCAATAACAGCACCCCATCATTTGCTCCCTTCCTCATCATTGCCCCAACCTCTGTTGTTCCCAACTGGGTACAAGAATTAGAACGCTTCGCACCAGAACTTGAAGTCGCCGCCATCACCACATCCACTGCAAAATCGCAACAAACACTCACAGAACGTATCGGTCAGGCACAAGTCGTTATCACCTCATACACTCTGCTACGACTAGATTCCAACGCTTTTAACAATTACGCACAAGAAACACCGTGGAACGGGGTCATTCTTGATGAAGCGCAGTTCATTAAGAATGCGAGGACTCAGGCACACCAAATAGCACGAAAAATACCTGCACGTTTCAAACTTGCTGTCACCGGAACACCCATGGAAAACAACCTCATGGAGTTATGGTCCATTTTCTCTCTCGTGGCACCAGGTCTATTCCCCAGTGCACGAAAATTCAAAGACTATTACGTACAACCCATCACTGAAAGCAAAGACCACGAAAAACTCGAACAGTTACGGCAACGGATACGCCCGCTGATTCTCCGGCGAACGAAAGAACTTGTTGCCACAGAGCTACCAGATAAAACAGACCAAAGAATGCCCATTGCTCTTAACCCAGAGCATCGTAAAGCATACGATATGCTCCTACAACAAGAACGCAAAAAAGTTCTGGGACTGCTCAAAGATATGGACAAAAACCGTTTTACGGTCTTCCGTTCGTTAACAAAACTGCGCATGATGGCGCTAGCACCTCATCTAGTCGACGAAGAGTACTCGCACATTACCTCATCAAAACTAGAGTACCTTCAGGCGCATCTGCCAGAAGTTCTCTCTCAGGGACACCGTGTACTGATTTTCTCCCAGTTCACCAGCTACCTTAAAACCATCGCAAAAGATTTAGAAGAACAGAATATTGAATTCTGCTATCTTGACGGTTCGACAAGAGACCGTGCAAAAGTTATCGAACAATTTGAGAGAGGAGAAAGCTCCGTCTTTCTCATCTCGCTCAAGGCGGGAGGGTTCGGGCTTAACCTCACCTCAGCAGATTATTGTTTCTTGATGGACCCGTGGTGGAACCCTGCAGCAGAGCAACAAGCCATCGACAGAATCCACCGTATTGGGCAGACCAGACATGTGATGGTTTACAGGCTTATTGCTGCGGGAACCATTGAAGAAAAAGTTATGGAATTACAAAAAAATAAGTCTGCACTCTTCGACGCTGTTGTTGATGATGGAGATTTCTTTAGCGAAAAGATGACAGCAGAACATATCCGAGAACTATTGAGTACCTCGTAGCGATGAGAAGAAGTGCGTTGTAACAACCGCAATACCGCCACATAACAGACCAAAGATCATGGCAAAAAATGTTTCAGCGCACCATGCAAGCACGCTCAGAAGAGTACCGGAACTCCACGAGGTGAGAGCATGAACAAGGTATTCAACCGCGTGTTCTGGGGCGTGAAGACCGATATCTGCTAAACCGTTCAAGACGATATGCCCGCCCACCCAAAGCATCGCAAAAGTACCAAGTAATGAAATACCTTTCATCACAAGAGGCATTCCTGACACGAGCACAGCGCCTATTTTCTGTGTCATAGAAGATTCACGGCGCATGAGCGCTAAGCCGACATCATCCATCTTCACGAGTACGGCAACAACGCCGTAGACAAGTAGAGTAATCAGCACCGCCACCACGATGAGGGAGATAATACGAATAGCCCACGTTCCCTCATGAGCAATAGTGTTCATGGCGATGACCATAATCTCGGCAGAGAGAATGAAGTCTGTTCTAATCGCCCCAGAAATAACGTTTTTCTCGGCTTCTTCCCCAGCAATAATGGCGGGGGTTTCGGTCTCTTCTGCTGAGTGCGGATGAAATAGCTCTAGTATCTTCTCAGCACCTTCAAAACAGAGGTACAGACCACCTAACATTAACAACGGAGTTAATGACGCTGGCCATAACCAACTCAAAAAGATAATCAGTGGAAGAATAAAAAATAGCTTATTCCGGAGAGAACCAACCGCAATTTTACGAATAATAGGTAGCTCACGACGAGGTTCTACCCCGTTCAGATATTGGGGAACAACAGCAGTATCATCAACAACAACACCAATAGCGCGAGCGCTTGCTTTAGAGGCTACGGCAGCGATGTCGTCGGTGCTTGCCGCTGTGAGTTTTACTAATGCTGCGATGTCGTCTAGGAGCGCAACTAGCCCGCCAGCCATGAGGATCTCTTTTCTTTATCTCTGTCCAATAAGCTACTACCCCAAGAATACAAGGGAAGTTATCGTTCATTATTGTTCAAGAGTATTTTCGGTTGGATATCTCCACAAAGCTGGTTTCCAGTATGTCGCTAGCACGATAGCACCAACGCATATCACACCACCAATGATGGCTGTCATTGAGGTACCAAATAGTGCAGCTCCCAGACCCATCACACCAATACCGATGTTAGGCCCACCAGCAAGGGTCATGATGAAGATACCTTGAAGACGTCCGCGAAGCCTATCGGGGGTTTCTTGTTGAATGATAGTAGAACGGAATATACCGCCTACACCATCTGCCCAGCCTGCTACCGCTAACGCGCAAGAAGCACAGACAAGAGGTAACAGGTTTTCGTGCAAGGACTCGCTTGGAGAGCGTCCTTCTAAGAAGAATGCAATTGTGCCGAAGAAAACGAATCCTATCCCCCACAACATATAGCTCATTGTGAGGAAAGCTCCACGGCGTTGTATAGCTGATAGCCACCCCGAAAAAGTGACCCCAATAAAAGCCCCTAGTGCGCCAGCTGAGAAGAGCACACCGGCGCCAAGGTCTCCACCACCAAAGGAGAGGAGCACTAGAGCCGGAATGAGAGGACGGGCTTGGATACATATCATCGCAATCAAATCAACGATGAACGTCATCGCAATGACGGGGGTGCGCCGTACAAAATAAAAGCCTTCTACTACGGAGCGAAGACCACGAACTTTTGGTGTTTTTTCATCGTGTTCAGGAAGGACTGTAGGAAGTTTATATAGCGCCCAGATACTGACCAGTAGAGCAAAAACGTTAACAAGGTATGTGTAGTTATATCCGATAGAAGCAATGAATAAACCGCTGAGTAAAGGCCCAAGAGCCATGCCCAAGGAGCCAACGCTCATATTAAGTGCATTGGCAGATGCAAGAAGTTTTGGCGGAACTATTCGAGGGATAATAGCGCCACGAGCAGCCTGATTAATGGGGAAAAGTAATGATTCTAAAGCAACGAGAGTATACAAAATCCATTGGTTCTGGAGATTGATCCATGATTGCAAGGCAATGAAAAGGGTCATGAGCCACATGCCCCAGCTGGCGGTTAAAGAAACTTTACGACGGTCATAGTTATCGGCAATGACTCCTCCGTAAAGACCTCCTATGATAAGGGGTAACACCACAATAAAGCCGAGAAGCCCCACGGCGAAGGTGGAGTGCGTGAACGAAAAAATTTCTAGGGTGACGGCTGTTGATGTAATTTGGAAACCCAAACTAGAAAAGAGAGAACCAATCCACAGCCGGCGGTACTCGGGGAGTTCTTTGACCGGCGTTAAATCCATAAAAATTTTCGCCATGAGGGAAATACTACACTATGGCTAACCGTGTCTTATGCCGTCTATTTGCGCATCTTTTCAGGGGTTATCGGTGCGTTGATGAAGATTATCTGATGACGCAAAGAAAAGTAACACCAGCATTTTTGGGCGGCACTAATTCTATGATGAAAGAATAGACAGAAAATTTTACGCATAAAGTTTTCTGATTGATGCCGTTGAGCACACCTTCGAAAGGATTATCAGATGGCACAACAACCTCTCAAAACATTTAATGATGGACACACCATCCCTCAGCTAGGTTATGGATTATGGCAGGTTGAAAACGACCGCGCAGAAGAAGTGACACAACTAGCACTCGATGCCGGATACCGACATATCGATACCGCAAAAATCTACGGCAACGAAACTGGTGTGGGCAGAGCATTAGCATCTAGCCACGTAGCTCGTGAAGACATCTTTGTCACCACCAAAATTTGGAATGACGACCAAGGGTACGACCAAACACTTCGAGCTTGTGAAGAATCCTTAGAACGCCTCGGGCTCAAAAGTGTTGATCTTCTCCTCATTCATTGGGCTTCTATCCATCGTGAAAAATATGTTCAGACGTGGGAAGCTTTCATTGAGTTGCGTCGTCGTGGACTAGTACGTTCCATCGGTGTCTCAAATTTCCCCGAACAACAATTACGCGAAATTATTGAGGTAACAGGGGTAACCCCTGCTATCCATCAAATTGAGTTGCACCCATATTTCTCTCAAGAGAAGTTGCGTGCAGTTCATCAGGAGCTTGGAATATTAACCGAGGCATGGTCTCCGTTAGGTCAAGGTGGCCAGTTACTCAGTGACCCTGTCATCACTGAAATCGCTCAAAAGCATCAGGCCACACCGGCACAAGTTGTTATCGCATGGCATTTAGCGTTAGGCAACGTTGTTATTCCTAAATCGGTCACGCCAGAAAGAATTGTGTCCAACTTTGAGGCTCTACAGGTACGCCTCGATGATGCCGATATTGAGGCTATTAACTCATTGACTCGTGCAGATGGGCGTATTGGCCCTGACCCGTCACATATCGAGTTCTAAGAGCAGCTTTTACCTTCTCAGGTGAGGCAGACGTCATAGGGCGTCTGCCTCTTTGAGGTTAAACTGCAACTAATACCACGCTATTTTTTAGCGCTATACTCCTCTTTTAGAGAGGTAATAATGCTATTTTGAGGTGATGTGTTCTAAGACTTTATGGAACAAAGCCCATGATGAAAGAAAAGAGCTGAGGGCATGAAAGAAAGTTTTTTTAAGCTTCTTCAGAATGAGAAAGTCCGTTTTCTCATTGTTGGTGGTGGTTGCTTTGTGCTTACCATGGTCATTAACTATGCCCTCAAATACACGGTTCTTACCGCAAAACCGACAACAGCTCTTATTTTTGCAACCGGAATAGCAAGTATTGTCTCGTATATTCTTTCTTCACGTTGGACGTGGCAAGGCTCCTCCGGAAAGCCAACGTTCGAGCAGTTCTTAGGCTTCTTCATTGTGACGGTCATCGGTATTGGGTTAAACGCTCTTCCACAGTGGGTATCACGCTATATATTTCATTTGTCGTACCCCAATATCTCGTTTCTAGCACAAGAAATAGCGGACTTTATTGCCGGCCCTATTCTCGGTACAGCCCTAGCGATGGTCTTTAGATTTTGGGCACTTGACCGCTTTGTTTTTAAAGGTTACGAGGCTCGCAAAAAAGCAGAACTACACGAAGTGGTACCTTTCGACAGTGAGCAGAAATCACCTTCTATGCCGATGGATGAAGGTTCTGTTCCGCCAGTGCAAAAGACCTCATAGAATTTAGAAGAGGTTATTTGGGTTTTTATGCTCGACGTTGCCGACGTCGAGCATTTTTCTTTGTAATAGAAGGTTCGTCTTCAAGCAGTAACGATAACGCTATACGCCCACGGTTTGTATCAACGTGGGTAACACGGACTTGTACAATATCGCCAGAACGTACAATATGGTGAGGGTCTTGAACATAGCTTGTGCTCATCTGTGAGACGTGAATGAGTCCGTCTTGGTGAACACCAATATCCACAAAAGCTCCAAAACCAGCAACGTTTGAAACTGTCCCTTCAAGAATCATGCCGACTTTGACGTCATGGATGGTTTCGACACCTTCAGTAAAGTGCACAGCACGAAACGTTGGGCGCGGGTCACGGCCGGGCTTTTCGAGTTCATCCAAAATATCGTTGAGCGTTTGAGTGCCAAAACCCTCATCTAAATATTTTTGTAATTCCATCTTTTTTCGAACACTCGACGGTATCACTTCACCTGCACGTACCCCAGCATCCTGAAGGAGACGACGAGCTAACCCATAAGACTCAGGGTGAACGGCAGAGGCGTCAAGAGGTTCGTCCCCTCCCCTAATACGAATAAAGCCGGCAGCTTGTTCAAAGGTTTTAGGGCCTACTCCAGAGACGTTTAGAAGTTCCTGACGGTTTTTGAAAGCACCATGTTCTTGCCGATAGTTCACAATATTTTGAGCTAACGCACGGTTCAGACCTGCAACATGAGAAAGTAATTCAACGGATGCGCTATTAACCCATACACCTACACGGTTGACGCAGTCTTCAACAGTTGCGTCTAAGGAGCGTCGTAGCGCATGAGCTGAAATATCATGCTGATATTGACCTACGCCAATAGATTGCGGATCTACTTTAACAAGCTCAGCAAGAGGGTCTTGTAGACGACGTCCGATAGAGACTGCCCCGCGCAGAGACACATCGAGATCTGGCAGTTCTTCGCTTGCTAGAGCAGATGCAGAATAGACGGAAGCTCCTGCTTCTGAAACAGTAACTTTTTGTACAGAGATTCCCTCATTTTTAAGGGTGCTCAATAGTTCGCTGGCAAGTTTATCAGTGTCGCGAGAGGCTGTTCCGTTACCAATAGAAACCAGTTCAAGATGATGTTCTTTAACGAGTTCAGTTAAGGTATTCAGCGATTCAGCCCATTGTTTTTTAGGGGCATGAGGGTAGATAACAGTAGTATCGAGCACCTCCCCAAGTGCAGATAACGCGGCGACTTTTACGCCAGTGCGTAGACCGGGGTCTAAGGCGAGCACAGCACGTTCACCAGCTGGTGCTGCTAAAAGTAGGTCTCGTAGATTTGATGAGAACACATCAATAGCAGATTTTTCGGCGTGTTCTCGCAGACGAGCCCTTATCTGTGTTGCAAGGCGAGGGAGAATACGATTTTTCCAAGTAGAACGTACTGTTGATGCCAACCATCCAAGAACACGGTCTTCATCGCTGACAGTGTTGAGCACCTGCACCGGAATACCTAACGCAAAAGCGATAGCAGACTCATAGGTATAACGTTCTTGTTCGTTACGTTCACTACTTGCACGAAGTTTTGCGAGGTCGCTTTCACCTGATTGTTTTAAAAATTCTGGGGTTTGAGCTATTTCTATACGAAGCTCAACGACGCCCTCTTTCTCGGCTCTCATCAAAGCAAGAACACGGTGGCTAGGTATTTTTCTGAGCGGTTCAGAAAAATGAAAGTAGTCGCTAAATTTGCTGTCATACTCTCTGTGCGCCGGAAGTACACGTGAGCTAATGACGCCATGAGACCATAAGCGTTCACGGAGTTGTTCCATCAGTTCGTGGTCATATAGCGCGTATTCTTCAAGGATGGCGCGAGCCCCCTCAAGTGCAGTTTTTGCATCTGGTACAGCAGTATCTTCTGGTTCTTCTGCACGAGATGGGCGAACATACGCTTGAGCGATTTGTTCTGCCTCTGCTAGTGGGACTTCGAGGAGGTCGTCGACAAGTGGTTCTAGCCCTGCTTCAAGCGCACATTGTGCGCGTGTTCGTCGAGCAATTTTATAGGGGGCGTAAAGTGACTCCAGCTCATTTTTTGTGCGTGCGGCAAGCACTGAGGCTTGTAAAGATTCTTCGAGTACACCACGTTGAGCAAGGAGTTCAAGGATTTTATGGCGACGCTGTTCTAGGTCTCTGAGGTATTCAAGTCGTTCTTTGAGTTCACGTAGCTGTGTGTCACTCATATTGCCGGTGTGTTCTTTACGGTACCTAGCAATAAAAGGAACGGTGGCGCCTTCATCAAGGAGCCGGATGCTGGCTCTGACACCGAAAATAGGTGCGCCTAGTTCACCAGCGAGCGTTTTTTCGAGTTTGTGTCTGTCCGTTCGAGGTGAATCCATAGCTTCTAGTTTCTCATTAGTTCAGTCTTTTTCTCGTTTTTCAATCGAATAAGGCATGGAAAATCTTGGTTTATTGAAGTAATACGGGTATATATATTTGTTAGTTTTGTTCTTGAGTGTTTAGATTTTGATAACGAAACTATGTACACATTTTTACCGACGCAGACTAATACCGGAGTTTAAGGAAATATCTCATTATGGCAAGTAACGAGGACTATCACCGTTTTCTCTCTCACTACTCGCCGTTGATTGAAGAACTTGCTGATTCTGGCTGGTCCAAGGAAGAAGCCTGTCATCGAATTGCAACGCTCTTCCCGGAAGAATCTCCTAGTATGATTCGTCGCGCAGTTTTTTCACGACGTTGGACTTTTAACACTCGCACCGAAAATATTCTCAACAACGTGATGATGTCGGCTGCGGTGTGGTACTCCGTGGCTGTCACCCACGATATGGAGCCAGACCCTCAGTATGCCGCAGCATATCTTGACCCCATTATTTTGGAAGATATCCCCCGAATATTTGCGAAGGCCAACGTTAGCCCCGAAGCGATATCTCTCATTCTAGGAAAATGCGGTGCTGCGCTCAAAGCACTCAGCGAAAACCCTTATATCCGCCTTGATGAGGCTTCCTACGACGACTTTTTCGACAACGTCCCCGAAGAAGCTCGTAATATCGTCGACGAGGTCAGTAGCTGGCCGCCTCATCGACAAATTATTGAAGACCGTCTTGGGGACGGCAGCTGGAGTATAGCGCTGATGCGTGTAGGAGTGTGCCCACCAGATTTAGAGGATTACGGTATTAGTGTCTCTGCATCCAGCGTGACAGACCGTGATTTTCGAAATGCTCTAGCAGAATTTTTGAGCTACTGCATCAGATATGACCGCAAACCCACCGTGTTGGTTTATGGTAATTGGTCTATTAGCCGTAACCCTCTAGGACGAGTACCATTACTCGGCACAGTACGTAGCAAATACGGTTCTTGGTATAACGGTCTTAAAAACGGTCGTCGACTCATTAATGATGCGCTCAAGATAAGTTCGCTTTCAACTGTTCCCGCACGAGAAACTCAGGATTCAGCAGGAACCTCAGTTTCTCGTTCTCGTTCGGTAGATTTAAAAACTCTTTACGAGAATGGTATTGGTATTGTTCATTCTCCTTCAGAACGGCATAACCAGTTACCGTGTAGTACTCCTTGGGAGCGTATGACAAATTCTTTACGTGGCGCACTTCGTGAGCTACCTTGGGGGCAAAGCATACGGTTGTATTATCTTTCAGAGATCAGTGAAGAACAGGATACGACGATTCCTCGTTTATTTATTCTGCGCTCCCCTTCAGGCTATATTTGTGAGTTGATTACTGAAAACACTGTTTTTTATCGTGGAACAAGCTATGACGCTGCTGTTCTTGAAGAACATGGTTGGGCGTCTATGTCTGAGGACCTTTTCTCATGGGGGCAGACTTTCACGGAGGTAGAGTCAGCCACATACGAAATCATGTATGCCTTGCGATGGGCGTTGAACTACACTCAGCCTGAGCTTTTCTATTTTGAGGATCAAGAACCTCCCGGAGAAGTATCTACACCATAATCCTTTTGCGTTCCGTGGGCAGCTTTAACGTTTTAGCCCAGAACGATACGCGGGCTGTTGCGGGCACTCTTTTAACACGTTTTCCATAGCTTGTTTCTCGGCGGGCGTGACCCACAGGTGATATATCGCTTTGACTGATATTTGTCGCGCAACATATTCGCAGCGATATCCTCGTTGCGGTAACCACTGAGAGGCGTCTTGATTAGATTTTTCAGTATTGACGTCGTATCCAGTTGCTTGAAGATTCAATGGGTCATTCGCTAAACGCTGACGTTGCTCGAGGGGCAGTTCTGCGGCACCAGTTTGCCAAGCATTAGAAAGTGCAACAATATGGTCGATAGGTACCAGAGGGCTGGTCTTCTCCCCTCGAAGAAAGTCAATGCTTTCGGCAGTGTACGGGTCAATAAACGTCCCCGAAGCGACTTTACAGCCACGAGCGTATTTTACATGGGATAAATCTCGAGCTAAGACGTCGTTACGCTGGTCGCAACCGTTTCGATCAATATCTTCCCATGAGGGGCCAAATTGTGAACGTGAGTATCCGCGAGCGCCAGCGGGGTGCTGTACGGGGAGAGTTTTGAGAACTTCACTAGCTGTTGAATAGGGTTGTGCGAAGTGACGTGCAAACCCAGTTTCTACGGGGACGTTTGGTGCTCCGAGGAGTTCTTCTATTTTTTCGTGCTGTGTCCAGAGAAATATCCCTGCACCGATGAGCACCGCCCAGAAGAGTGTGCTCATCCGGAGGAAGAAGGGGCGAGAGCGTCGTATAGGTTGCCGGTGTCGGTAGGTTCGGTAGTGGGTGGAAGAACGGTATTGGTTTCTCATCAAGGATTTTCGGTTGTTATGTTCGTGTGTTCTAAAGGCTCAGGGCGAAAGCCAACACAGCGTGGTGTTGTACTCTCGCCCTGAGTGAGAACTCTTCTGAGGTTTTAGAGGGTTTCTTCGTAGGAGGTGTCTTTGGTGCGTGCCTGTTGGGCTTTTTTCTGTAGTTCGAGGTGGGTGGGGTTCTTACGGACGAACATCCAGCCAATACCTAGAAGGATGAACCATAGTGGCATGGCGAAGAGTGCTTGGCGGGTGTCATCGTAGAATGCCAAGATGATGACCATTGCGACGAAGAATGCGAGCACAATCCAGCAGGCAAGAATACCTCCTGGCATTTTGTAGGTGGATGCTTCGTGACGTTCTGGGTGTTTTTTACGATAGACGAGGTATGAGATGAGGATCATCGTCCAGTTGAAGATGGCAAGTACTGCGGCAACAGTGGTGACGAGAGTAAAGGCGCTAATCACTGATTCTCCCGAGTACAGCAGCGCGAGGGAGGAAAGTAGGAGCACGCTGGTGAGGAAGAGTGCGTTACGTGGGACGCCTCCGGGGCTGAGGATACGGAAGATACGCGGTGCGGAGCCTTCTTCTGCGAGTCCGTAAATCATACGTGAGGTGGAGAAGATACCAGAGTTTGCGGAAGATGTTGCAGAAGTCAGTACTACGAAGTTGACCAGTGAGGCGGCAAATCCGAAACCGGCGAGGCTGAACATGGTGACGAAGGGGCTCTTTGCTGGGTCAATGTCTTGCCAAGGGGTTACCATCAGGATTACGGCCAGCGTCAGTACGTAGAAGAGGATAATACGAATCGGTACGGCGTTGATTGCTTTGGGTAGTGTTTTGTGCGGGTCGCGTGTTTCTGCTGCTGCTGTTCCGACAAGTTCTGCGCCGAGGAAGGCGAATAGCGCGATTTGGAATGCGCCGAGGAATCCGACGATGCCGTGGGGGAAGAATCCGCCATCTGACCAGAGGTTTGTGACGCTTGCTGTGTCGCCGTTGGGGAGTTCAAAGCTGATAGCAACCATGAAGATACCTACGATGATGAGCGCAAAAATGGCGACTATTTTGATGAGGGCAAACCAGAATTCTATTTCACCAAAGTTTTTGACGCTGGGAAGGTTCAGTGCCAGAAGTAACCCGATGACGATGATAGCTGGTATCCATTGTTGTAGGTGTGGCCACCAGTATTGCGAATATCCGGTGATGGCAATAACGTCAGCGACGGCTGTAACGACCCATGTGAACCAGTAGGACCATCCGACGAAGAATCCTGCGCCTGGGCCGAGGATGTCGGAGGCAAAGTCAGAGAATGATTTGTATTTGAGGTTTGAGAGGAGTAGTTCTCCCATGGCGCGGAGGACGAAGAAAATTGCTGTACCAATAATCATGTAGACAAAGAGAATGGACGGACCTGTCAGGGAGATGGTCTTTCCTGATCCCATGAAGAGTCCTGTTCCGATGGCTCCGCCGATGGCGATGAGCTGGATATGTCTATTGCTGAGTCCACGTTGTAGTTCGTTTTCTGTTTGAGCATGCGAACCATGATGTTGGTCTGGCATCTCGCCTCCATTGTTTGATGGGCATACGTGTCTTGAATGGTTCTCTAGGGTGAGAGGGCGTCGCCGACCTGCATGCCTTTGTGGTCTTTGATATTTGTGTTAATCCTAGTCTGGTTTTGAGGTGTTCTCCGTTTAGACAGGCTAGGATACCCTTCACTATTGCGGGCTGTTAGTCCCTATTATTGCGAGAAAATAATGAATTGTATATCACATTTTTTTATTTGTTGAGTTTTAAGGGTTGCTGGCATGCTTCATTCTCTATCCTCTAGGATGATTAGGTTGCTCATATTCGGGCAGATTCGGGCGGTGCTTTTGTTTCCGTACGCGCCCGTACTAGATTGAGGAGACTCGTGGAAACGACAACGCATACTAATAACGAAAACACCGAACATCTAGCAGAAGATTCTACTGTTCCTGAGAAGTTTCACCGACAGCCACTTTCGTTCGTTCGTCGTGGCGATAGGCTCACAGGTCGCAGACTCACCGCGTGGGAGCAGTATGCTCCTACCCATGTTTTGCAGATACCTCGTCTGCTCACTGATACGTCAGTAGCGCCAGAGGCACAGTTTAATGCTGAAGAAGTTTATGGCAGGGTCGCTCCTCTTGTGGTAGAAATTGGTTCTGGTCTTGGTGAGGCGATTGTTCATCGTGCGCAGGAGGTTCCTGAGCATAACTTCCTCGCTGTTGAGGTGTATACCCCCGGTATTGCTGATTTACTACGCAAGATGGCAAGTGCTGGTGCGGAGAATATTCGTGTAGCGCAGGCTAATGCTCCAGAGCTTTTAGAGAACATGTTAGAGCCAGCTTCTGTCGATGAGTTGTGGGTGTTTTTCCCTGATCCTTGGCATAAGACTCGTCATCATAAGCGCCGTCTTATTAGTACAGAATTTGCCCATAAGGTTGCACGCGTGTTGAAACCTGGTGCAACTTGGCGTTTAGCAACTGACTGGGAAGAATACGCTATTGTAATGCGTGACGTGCTCGACGCGCACCCCGATTTTGTTAATGCGCATCGTGGCGAGGGTGCAACGGAGGAAGACCCGCAAGGCGGTTGGGCACCGCGCTGGGAGGGTCGTGTGTTAACGAGTTTTGAACGTAAGGCTCGCGAAGCTGGCCGTGGAGCACATGATTTGACCTATATTCGTCGATAGATGAAAAATGTTGGTAGGTTTAAACTACGTTTGTAACAGGTGTTATGTCTCTGAGTAAGCGGCAGTGAACACAGCTACGTTATGGGGCGGGGGGGGAAACAAAAAAGTTTTACGCCCCC